>NZ_QGDU01000026.1 GCF_003149045.1 Fibrobacter sp. UWR4
GAACAATCGGCCGAGAAAACGACTTGGATTTCTCACCCCATTAGAGTATATTTCTAGGCAAGTTAAACAAATTTACTTGGCGACTTAAATTCGCCTCTCAAATCTTCAGCAAACCATTCTTCGTCATCAATCATTATCGTATGGTAGACATTGCTATCGCGTACATCTAAATATTCACCATATTTTACGTTTGGGTTCAAGTAATCTGTAGGCGCACATTTGTAGATGCTGCAATCATACTTACCCGGTGGCAGAACCGTGGATGTCCACTTGGTAGAACTTGAAGATTCTTCATCGGACGAACTAGACATTCCGCTAGACGAACTTGGAGATTCATCATTGGATGAACTAGACACTCTTCTAGACGAGCTTGACATTCTGCTAGAAGAACTTTGAGTACTACTCGACGACCTAAACTTTTTGTTTGAAGAACTTGACAAACGACTAGACGAACTAGAATCTTCGCTACTAGAAGAATCCGTTACAGACGTTTCAGAGTCATCATCAACGCCACTGGCTGAGTTTTCACCACAGGCGTTCAGTGAAATCATCGACAATAGCAAAAGTGTCCCAAGAAAAACTCTCTTAAGAACTCCAACCATATTTATCTCCCTAAAAAAACTTAGGCTATGTTCTACTAATGTGTAGGACTGCCATTTTATGTTGAATTTACTGAAAAATTACTAAAAAATGGTCTAACCCAACAAAAATTAGGTTAGACCAAGTATCTAAGATACAGTTTTTAGGTAGGTAAATCTCAGTTTCTAATAGGGTGTGTTTTTTAGATAGTTATATTACATCTACACATTGAAAGAACATAGCCAAATAAAAAAGTCCACTCCAAGCGGAGCGGACTTTTTTCAAATTCGATGTATTCGATTACAACACCAACACTGACTACTACTCAGCGTCCATGTCGGCTTCGTCGATTTCAGCGTTGTGGTAAACGTCCTGAACGTCGTCGTGATCTTCGAACTTGTCGATGAGCTTGAGGAGCTTCACAGCGTCGTCGTGGCCCAGCTTGACGGGGTCGTTAGCGACGTAGGTGATTTCAGCACTCATCATTTCGATGTTTGCGCCTTCAAGAGCACGGGTAACAGCGTCGAATGCATCCGGAGTGGTGGAGATTTCATGAACGCCATCTTCGGTGCTCATGTCTTCTGCGCCAGCTTCCAGAACCAGATCCATGACCTGATCTTCAGGATACTTTTCAGCATCAACAACAATCATGCCCTTGTAAGTGAATGCCCAGGTAACAGAACCGGTTTCACCCATTGCACCGCCATTCTTATTGAAAATGTTACGGATTTCAGCAACGGTACGAACCTTGTTATCAGTCATGCACTGCACCATGATTGCAATACCTGCAGGACCGCGACCTTCGTACAGCGGTTCCACAACGTCTGCACCACCGTTAGCGCCAGTACCCTTGGCAATAGCACTTTCGATGTTCTTGGTGGGAAGAGACTGAGACTTGGACTTGATGATTGCAGCACGGAGACGGGGGTTTGCATCCGGGTTGCCGCCGCCCAGCTTAGCAGCGATAGAAATTTCCTTAATCAACTTGTTCCATGCCTTAGCACGAGCAACGTCAGTCTTAGCTTTCTTACGTTTGGTGGTAGCCCATTTGGAGTGACCGGACATAATTACCTCTTATAGGTTTCAAAGTTTACAAGTCAAAAATAATTTTTTTTCAAGGCAATGTAAAGCGAACTACTTCTGCTTCATCTTGCATTGGCGTCTTTCCTTGACGCTCAGGCTCGGGTCTTCACAGTCTTGCTGTTTTTTTTTAGCCTTCTTGTCCTTCTTTCCAGAGGACGAAGATTCATCCGCAGACTTAGCCTTTTTAGCAGGGGCTTGTTCCGCTTCTACACGGCGCTTTTTCTGCGAGATGGTACCATCGTCATCAGAGAGAGTCCTTTTCTTCTTGCCCTGCATGGCCTGGAGTTTCTTCTTGTCCATGGGATCTGCAGAAGCCTTAGTGATTGCTCTTTCGTACTTGCCGCCCCAGACGTTACCCACCAAGGAACCGGATTCCTGGGCATCCTTCAGGATACCCTCGGCCCATTCATCATTGGCAGGAGGAAGCAACTTGAACTTCAGATTACGAATCTTGGTAGCTTCTTCTTCATAATAAAGCATCATGTCAAAGAAACCCACCTGGTATTCTTCACCGTCAGTACCAGATGCTGCAGACGGAATGTAAGCAAGAACTGCGTACAGGTCACCGTCGAAGAGGGCATTCAACAGAACGTCCGGATCTCCACCGGGGGCAAGGACTTCGCCAGTAGCCTGGAATGCCCAGGGGGCGACGTCCACCGTCAGCTGGAACTTGTGGAATCCCTTAGTCACCTTCGGGGTCAGCTTCAGCAAACCACCTGAGAAAGCCTGGAATTCAGGCTTCAGGTTCTGGGCGGAGCAGACAACCGCAAAGGCCAAAAAGAGAAAAGCAATCAATCGTTTCATGGGACAGCTCCTTTAGAACAAACTTTACTCCAACCAACAGCAAAGACTAGTTCTTGTAGAACAGAGCCTTTGCAGCTTCGAACATCGGATCCTTTTCATCCGGGTTGCGACATTCGGTATAGATACGAACCTTAGGTTCGGTACCGGACGGGCGAACCAGCATCCAGGAGTCGTCTTCGAAAATGATCTTCACGCCATCGAGAGTGAGGAGCTGCTTAACGGTCTTTTCGGTGTTACCCACCATGACCTTAGCGCCAACCTGAGCTGCTTCAGCAACAGCATTCACCTTAGCAATGAGGGGAGCACCCACGAGAGACTTGTCCACTTCGAAACCAGCGCGGCTGGGATAGAAGCGACCGTATTCTTCGTACAGGGCATCCAGGTATTCACCCAGGTTCTTGCCAGTGGTAGCCATGATTTCCAGAGCGATGAGGAGGCCGAACTGAGCGTCCTTTTCCAGAGTGTTGTTAAGGCCAGAAATACCATCGGATTCTTCGAAAGCAACCAGAGCCTTATCCTTAGCGGTACGGGACAACCAGGGGCGGAAGTTCTTGAAGCCCACCGGAGTTTCCATCACAGGAACGCCCAACTTTTCAGCAATGATGTTTACGAAGTTGGAGGTTGCAACGGACTTAGCCACAACGCCCTGTTCCTTACGCCAGGTAGCCATGTAGTGGAAAGCGATTGCACCGAACTGGTTCATATCGATTTCGCGAGTGCCATCGTAGAAACGAATACGGTCACCATCCGGGTCAAAGATTGCGCCCAGGCGGAACCAGGACTTGCTGCCATCCAGTTCCTTGCGAACCTTTTCGAGATTCTTGGAGGACGGTTCCGGAGCGATACCACCAAACAGGCTGTCATCTTCGTTACGAAGAGTGATGAGGCATTCCGGATTGTCCAGGAGAGCGGCCGGACGACGACGGGTAGAACCGTGAACGTGGTCGCAAACCAGAGTCAGACGACCCTGCTTGATGAATTCCTTGATACGGGCGAACTTGATGGTGCCCTGCTTGATAAGGAATTCCTTGTAGATCTTCAGGGAGTCGATGATTTCCCAGTCAACCTTGGATACCGGTTCAAACTTCCAGGTAGCCATCATTTCGTTGGAAAGCTTGGTAATGACGTTGGTGATTTCCGGACCTGCAGGACCACCGTCAGCCGGGTTGAACTTGATGCCGTTGTAGTGGCTGGGGTTGTGAGACGGAGTCATGTTGATGGAGCAAGCAGCACCCAGCATTTCGATACATGCGGAGAATTCCGGGGTCGGCATTTCGTTGCCGTAGTAAACCTTAACACCGGCCTTGGCGAACTGGTCAGCCACAGCTTCGCAGAATTCATGACCCAGGAGACGGTTGTCGTGACCAACGACCACGCCACGCTTCTGGAGATCAGCGAAATCCTTCACACCGAGAGCTTCGAACATAGCAGCGTCGGCTTCCTTGTAAAGGCGAACGATAGCGGCACCAACAACCTGCAGATTACGAAGAGTGAATTCAGAACCGATTTCACCACGCCAGCCGGAAGTACCGAAGCTAACCTTAGCCGGTTCCTGGGAGGTGAGAGCAACCTGCTTGACCTGTTCCACCAGAGCCATGTCGGTAGCGGGGTTGAATTCGGGGGACTGGATTTTCTTCCAAATCTGTGTAATGTTTTCCATATGGGTTCCTATTTTAAAGTTTTTTAACGGCTCTAATTTATAAAAATTTTACCAGGGTCGTGATTTTTTAGCTATTTTATAGGCATGCAAATTACAAAAGCTTCTCAACTTACTGGTGTTTTTCCCGCATTGTTCACTCCGTTGATGAACGATGATCCTAAGAACCTTAACAACTCCATCGACTACAAGAAGATGGAAAAGATGATTGACGACCTTATCGCTTCCGGCGTCTCCGGCATTCTCCCGGTTGGTACCACCGGTCAGAGCGCAACCGTCACTCACAAGCAGCATCTGGATATCATCAAGTTCACTCTGGACTATGTGGACAACCGCGTACCTGTTATCGCAGGCGCAGGTTCCAACTGCACTCGTGAATCTGTGGAAATGATTCAGGAAATCCTAAAGATTGCCGAAGTTCCCATGCTCTGCGTGACCGGTTACTACAACAACCCGTCCCAGGAAGGCATCGAAAAGCATTTCAAGACCCTGAGCGAAGAAACTGGCGCCAAGATCATCATCTACAATGTTCCGGGCCGTACCGCTAGCTACGTTCACCCCGACACCTTGATTTCCCTTTCCCAGGACAAGAATATCATTGGCCTGAAGCAGGCTGTTGACTTCCGTATTGGCGAAAAGTACCACGAAGACACCAAGCGCGTCATCAACGAAACCAAGAACAATGACTTCGCTGTTCTTTCCGGCGAAGACGGTTTCTTCATCGACATGCTTGAAATGGGTGGCCAGGGCCTCATTACCGCTACCGGTAACATTCCGGAAGCAGCAAAGATTTTCTCTGACCTCTACAAGGCTTACCAGGCTGGCGAATTCCAGAAGTGCGACGACCTGCAGGATGCCGCTCGTGATTACGTAGAAGCAACCTTCTGCCGCAAGAACCCCATTCCTCTGGGCACCATGTTCAATAGCCCGCTGTTCCAGCCTATGACCAGCGTGAAGGACACCGCACGCGGTGACGAAGCTGTCGCCCGCATCATGAAGCTTATCAACGAAAAGGCCACAAGCCTCAAGAAGTACCATGTTTAATTAGGTTTGAGGACGCACCTTCGGTGCTTTCAGGTTTGAGGTCGGGCCTTCGGCCCTCTGAGGTTATATAAGGTGGCTGCGCTGCGATTATTTAGCCTCATACCTCAAAGCGAGCTTGCGAGCGACCTCACACCACACACCTTTTATAAGGAGATTTACAATGGCTAAGAATCAGAAGTCCATTAGCGACGAAGTCTGCGCTTACATCAGCAAGCAGAAGCTCCTCCCCATTCCCGTTCAGACCCTGAACGAAGAAGTGGAAGCAACCCGCTATTTCGGTGGCGACCTGAAGGAATTCATCGCTGCAGCAAAGTCTCTCAACGCAAAGAGCATCTTTGTTGAAACCCTGTACCTGGAAGAAGACGAATTCTTCTACGACAGCGGCATCGATGACGAAGAATACCTGGCAATGAATGGCGCAGATAGCAGCTGCTGTTGCTGCTGCGGCGACGACTGCAAGTGCGGTTGCAAGGACGACAAGAAGGCCTCCAAGAAGTCCAAGAAGGAAGAAGACGGCGTATGGCTGGAACCGGAAGACCTGGATGGTCTCGACCTGTCCCTCCTGAAGCCTGAAATGGTCAAGTACATGGACCGCATCGGCGAAAGCTGCGGCGTCCGTCTCACCGTTCCCGGTGTTGACCACCTTGAAGTCGAAATCTTCGCAGACTGGTACGACGAATTCGCCGAGCTGGTAGACGAAGCTTCCGAAATCATCGAAGAAGATCCCGTTGGCGCTCTGGAAGACATGCAGGCAGCTTTCGAAAAGGCTGAAGAAGAAGCTGAAGCTGCTGAAAAGGCCGCCAAGGCAGCAGACAAGGCCAAGGGCGTGAAGAAGATCGCTGCTCACCCCCCTAAAAAGACCGCAAAGGCTTAATTCAGAACAAGACCTCTCGTAGGCCTTTGCTCTCAAAAAGGACTGGTGAAAACCAGTCCTTTTTTCACGGAAGAGCAAGTAAGGCGAGCGAAGCGCGAGAGCTAGCACTCGCATTTCTGAGCCGATTGCTCTGCACTCGTAGAGTGCCAGAGCAAGTAATCGCTAATCATTTCGGACCAACAAAGCATTAAAAAACGACCGGTTTATGCCGGCCGTTTTTTTTTGCAACATTCATGGTAACGAAAAAGTCCCGGAATAAACCGGGACTTTTCAATTTGCTTTAAATATTTAAAGCAATTAAGTATGATACAACTTGCTGGTCTGATAGTTAGGTTCAGAGGTCAAGTTCACACCCAGGCGGCGGAACACGCCCACATCCACCTGGGACAGGATCACGCTGGAATGTACATCGCAGTGACGCAATTCAGGAAGCTTTTCCAGAGCGATCTTTGCGTTGTAATCGGTGAGGGCGCAGACAGAAAGAGCAACCAAAGCTTCGTCCACATGGAGACGGGGGTTGGTGTGGCCCAGCTGCTTGGTCTTGAGACTCTGAATGGGTTCAATCACCATGGGAGAAAGCAGACGGACTTCATCAGGAATGCCTGCCAAATGCTTGAGAGCATCCAGAACCATGGCGGAGGAGGCTCCCAGCAAGGAAGAAGTCTTGGCGGCAATGATGGCGCCATCCTGAAGTTCAATAGCAATTGCAGGGCCATTGGTTTCTTCGGAACGCTTGAGTGCGGCTGCAACTACCGGACGATCCGCAACACTCACATGAGCCTGTTCCATCACCAGCTGCTGCTTGTAAACCTGATCCTGATCAGCGTTACCCTTACGGACATCGCAAAGGGTGTTGTAGTAGCGGCGGATGATTTCCTGCTTTGCAGCTTCGCTGACGGCTTCATCATCAATGATGCAGTTACCCGCCATATTCACGCCCATATCGGTGGGGCTCTTGTACGGGGACTCGCCAAGAATGCGGGTAAACAGAGCATTCAAGACCGGGAACACTTCAACGTCTCGGTTATAGTTGATGGTGGTCTTGCCGTAGGCTTCCAGATGGAACGGGTCGATCATGTTCACGTCGTTCAAGTCGGCGGTAGCAGCTTCGTAAGCCAGGTTCACCGGATGCTTCAGAGGAATATTCCAGATGGGGAACGTTTCAAACTTGGCATAGCCAGCCTTGACGCCGCGAGTATTTTCGTGATAAATCTGGGAAAGACACACAGCCATCTTTCCACTTCCCGGACCAGGAGCAGTCACCACCACAAGTTCACGGGAGGTTTCAACAAACTGGTTCTTGCCGTAGCCGTCGTCGCTCACTACCAGAGGAATGTTGTTGGGGTAACCGGCAATAGGATAGTGGCGATAAACCTTGAGGCCCAAGCCTTCCAGCTTCTTCTGGTAAGCGAGAGCACTGGGCTGGTCCTGCCAACGAGTCAGCACCACGCTGCTCACATAAAGGCCATAACCGCGGAAGGCGTCAATCAAACGAAGAACGTCCTGGTCGTAGGTAATGCCCAAGTCACCACGGACCTTGTTCTTTTCGATATCGTTGGCATTAACGGCGATAATGACTTCGGCCTTGTCCTTCAGCTTTTCAAGCATACGGATCTTGGAATCCGGAGCGAAGCCAGGCAACACGCGGCTTGCATGGTGGTCATCAAACAGTTTGCCGCCAAATTCAAGGTAAAGCTTTCCACCGAACTTTGCAATACGTTCGGCAATCTTCTCGGACTGCGTTCTCAGGTACGCGTCGTTATCAAATCCTACTTTGAACATATATGCTCCACATGCATAAAATTTATCGGACCAAAAATAAAAAAAAGGAGAAACCATTCCTAGGTTTCCCTTTCAAAAAAAGAAGCGATTCTTATCAAATTGTTCTCTATACAATTCACTTTTATGCTTTACGAATATTTGAATCAATATAGGCTTGCATCTGAAGCATCAAGTTTTTCTCTGCAGTAATGTTCCGGATATTCACAAAGAAAAGGCGACTAACCTTACTGATGCCGATGAGTTGTATGGAACTGCGGACGCAAAGACGTTGAACGTTTCCTTCAGCAGATGGGACACTTCGCCAGGTTTCACATTCCTGCTCGGCACGGGATTCCACGATTTTCTCCAAGCAAGAAAGATAAACTTCCTTGTTGAGGTCATCCAAAGTCTTCAAGGGATCAAGCTTCAGCAGGTCCTTTTCAGACAAATTCATCCCCATTTCGCGGAGGAATTTTTGATTCACACGCAAAATTTCAAGACCATCACCACGCTGTTCCAAAATGGCTGCGGCACCTACAAAATTACTGAAAATCAAGGTTTCCATAGAGTTGGGATTCCAGAACTTTCCAGCCTCCACAACATCATCCAGATTCATCTGAGGGACAATGGCTCCTACAGCACTGCCATCCAAAAGTTTTTCGTAATCAGAAACAGAAATTGGCTTGGAATATAAATAGCCTTGAATGTAATCACAGCCCACGCTTCTCAAAAAGTCAGCCTGTTCCACCGTTTCAACACCTTCGGCAATCACCGGAAGGCTCAGCCACTTGGCCATACGAACCACAGAACTCAAAATGGTTCCACCACGTTCGTCGCTCATGCTTCCAGAAATAAAGTTCAGGTCCAACTTGAGGACATCAAAATTAATATCCTTCAAAACATTCAACGAGGAGTAGCCACTACCAAAATCATCCATCTCCACGGTGTAACCCAATTGATGGAGTTTATCGATGGTATCAATAATCACCTGCGAGCCCGAGATGGCAGCGGACTCAGTCAGCTCAACATGCACCAGACGAGTAGGAACATCATACCCCTGTCGAATTTCTTCCATACGATCGATGTAATCGTCACGCAGGACATCGTTTCGTGACATATTCACTGAAATGCGAACTAAAGGCAAATTCACATCGATGCAGTGGCGGAGAAAACGGCAGACCTTATCGAAAACATAAAGATCGATTTCCGAAATGCGACCCTGTTCTTCCAGGGCAGGGATAAAGTCTGCAGGAGAAATAAAGCCATACTTGGGAGAAACCCAACGGACAAGAGCCTCCGCGCCAATCAACAGTCCTGCTGAATGGTTATACTGTGGCTGCAAATACACCTGAAATTCTTCGTTTGCAACCGCCGAATCAAAATTCGATAGAATGTCCTGTACAGTAAGCATAGACCGAATCCCCAATAATCCCTATAGTCTAAACTATAATAATCAACAAGAAAAAGGCGCCACCAAAAGGACTTTGTAAAGGACTTTTATATTCCAACTCGGAATAAAACGACCGAGACGATGTGATGAAAATCGCATTTCTTATAGAAAACGAAACTCACTGAAAAAACAACCGAGCGCTGCACTGAGCCAAAAACAAAAAAAGTCCCGCCAGGTAGAGCCTAGCGAGACTAAAATCAGGAGTTTGTACAATCCGCGGAATTATACCACGCGAGTCATACCACTCATTCTTGCTCTCAGCCATGCACCGATTTCTTCAACCGGGTGCTTACGGATGTTGGCATTGACCTTGATGAGTTCTTCGTTATCGACAGCGGTGGACTTGCCTTCGCCGAAGATAGCGCCGATATCTTCCTTAGTGACTTCCTTAGCCATGAAGTCCTTCAGCAGAGGAACGCACTTGTTAGCAAACAGGTAGCAGCCGTATTCTGCGGTATCGGAAATCACGCGGTTCATTTCAAACAGCTTCTTACGAGCGATGAGGTTTGCAATGAGCGGAGTTTCGTGGAGGGATTCGTAGTATGCGCTCATGGGCTTGATGCCGACGGAGCACATGGTTTCGAATGCCAGTTCCACACCGGCCTTGATCATAGCGACCATGAGGACGCCGCGGTCGAAGTATTCCTGTTCGGAGATAGCCTTGTCGGTAGCTGCAACCTTTTCGAATTCCAGTTCGCCAGTAGCTGCACGCCATGCCAGAAGGTCCTTGTCACCAGCTTCCCAGTCGATCATCATGGTAGAGGAGAACTTACCGGAGATGATGTTGTCCTGATGTTCCTGGTAGAGGCCGCGCATGATGACCTTCATCTTTTCGGAGAGTTCGTTTGCACGAACCTTAGCCGGGTTGGAGAGGCGGTCCATCATGTTGGTGATACCACCATGCTTCAGAGCTTCGGAAATGGTTTCCCAACCGTACTGGAGGAGCTTGGTTGCGTATGCCGGTTCGACACCGAATTCCTTGACCATCTTGTCGTAGCAGAGGATGGTACCGGTCTGGAGCATACCGCAGAGGATAGTCTGTTCGCCCATGAGGTCGGACTTCACTTCTGCAACGAAAGAGCTTTCGAGAACGCCCGGACGGTCAGCGTGGAGACCAGCGGCGTAAGCCTTGGCATAGTCCCAACCCTTGCCTTCGGGGTCGTTTTCGGGGTGGACAGCGATCAAGCAGGGCATACCGAAACCGCGAACGTATTCAGAACGGACTTCTGAACCCGGACCCTTGGGAGCCACCATGATAACGGTGATGTCTTCACGGATCTGCTGGCCTTCTTCAACGATGTTGAAGCCATGGCTGTAGGAGAGAGCGGCACCCTTCTTCATGAGCTTCATGACAGCGGGAATCACGTTGTGGTGCTGCTTATCCGGTGTGAGGTTGCAAACCAGGTCAGCAGTGGGAATCATTTCTTCGTAGGTACCGACAGCGAAGCCGTTTTCGGTAGCGTTCTTCCAGGACTGACGCTTTTCGGCGATTGCTTCCGGACGGAGGGTGTAGGAAACATCGAGACCGCTGTCACGCAGGTCGAGACCCTGGTGGAGACCCTGAGCGCCGCAACCGACGAACACGATCTTCTTGCCCTTGAGGGCTTCTACACCGCGAGAAAATTCAGAAGAATCCATGAAACGGCAGTGGCCGATTTCTTCCAGCTGACGACGCAGAGGAATGGAATTGAAGTAATTGATACCCATGATTATTTAACCTCTTTTGAGTAGTATTTAAAGTTTTCGGGTGAAATATACAAATTTTTCGACTAGGCTCTTATAGGCAAGAGCCAATGCACCGTGGTTTTCCTGCACCTCGGCAAGATTACCTGCGGCTGCGGCACGTTCCTGATTTTCAGCCATTTTCGCAAGTTTTTCGGCACCGATGGTTCTGGAACTGCTCTTCAGGGCATGAACCACAATGCGATAATTTGCGCAATCCCCGGCATCCAGGAATTTCTGCAACTCGGAAACCGGATTGGACTTCAAGTATTCCTCTACCATTTCCTGGTAGAAATCCTCACTTTCAGCACAATAGGCAAGTCCCTGCTTCACATCGATTTCGGGAATTCCCTTCATGGATTCCATAAAGGTCAAAGGATTTTTATTAACTGCGGGAGCAACCGATTCAGCCACTAGGGGTTCCGGAGTAGCAGCTTCACCAGACTTACGGACCATATGGTGAGGCAGGTACTTGAGAATCATGGAATGGAGAGCCTTTTCGCTCACGGGCTTGGAAAGATAATCCGTAAATCCATGCTTCAGATAATTTTCCTTGGCGCCAATAATGGCGTTCGCGGACAGCATGATTACAGGGGTTCCGTTAGAAAGGTTATCATCCATTTTCTGCATGGCGGCAAATGTTTCAATACCGTCCATTTCCGGCATCATGTGATCCAGCAGGATGATATCGTAACGAGTCTTCGTCACCTTTGCTAGAGCATCCTTACCGCTGGTAGCCGTATCCAGCTGGATCTGAGTATCCTTCAGAAGTCCCTCGACTACGCGAAGGTTCATCTTTACGTCGTCCACAACCAGGACTCGGGCATCCTTTGCGGTAAAGCCACTCTTGAAATTTTCGGTCTTGGACAAAGCCTGCTTATGACGAGTAGCAAAGTCACCCATGGGGGCAACATTTTCCACAACCTGGGGAATCTTGACAGAGAAGACGGAACCCCTTCCGAATTCACTTTCCACAGAGATTTCACCACCCATCATCTCCACAAGACGTTTCGTGATGTTCAGGCCGAGACCGGTACCTTCAATAGCACGGTTAGAGCGTTCATTGACACGTTCAAACTTTTCAAACAGTTTATCCAGGTGTTCCTTACGGATACCCTGCCCCGTATCCGCCACACGGATAATCAACGTGATGGTGGATTTTTCCGCCACCTCTCCGGACTTTTCAAAATCAACAATAAGGGTCACCTTGCCCTTGTCCGTATACTTGACTGCGTTGGACAGCAAGTTGTTACCAATCTGACGGATGCGGATTTCATCACCCAGCAAGCCCGACGGCAGGTTTGGGTTCACCCGCAGTTCCAGGTCCAGAGCCTTCTCGTTCGCACGGTCATGAACCATGTTGTAACAATCGTTCAGCACGGAGAACATCTCATAAGGCACAGGCAGGATTTCCATCTTGCCCGATTCAATTTTAGAGATATCCAGCACGTCATTCACAATGGAAAGCAAGGTATGACCAGCGCTATCAATATTCTGGGCGCACTCCTTCATGGACTCATCCGTCACCTTCTTCAGGAGCATGGCGTTCATCCCCAGAATACCGTTAATCGGCGTACGGATTTCATGGCTCATGTTAGCCAGGAACTGGGACTTAGCGGCACTGGAAGACAAGGCGATAATACGGTTGCGATAGCTGGACGTGCAGAAATAAAGCAGCAAGGCAAACAGGATCAGGGAAATCAGGATGTTACGATAGAGAATTTTCTGAACATTGCGGAACAGTTCGCTTTCGTTCACGATAGTCACCACATACCAGTCGTCCTTGACCACGGAATAGAACACCATGCATGCCTGACCAGAAATTTCCATTTCGAAAGACTTGGACTTGGAATCATACAGTCTCTTCAGCAGTTCCTGCTTTTCAGAGCCGCTAAATTCCTCATCCATGTAGTTCTTTCCCTTTTCCAGAGTATCCGGATGGGCCACCACCAGACCGGAATGGTTAAACACCATCATGGAACCGATGCTACCATCCACATTCACATTGTTTACCATTTCCTGGGCAATATCCAACATGATATCAAAGGAAACAACACTCTTTTTGTCAGAGAGCATCTGGCTTACGGAAATGATAATCTTACGTTCCTTGGCGTCGAAGTAGGGAGGAACAAGGGCGACATTCCCATCGGCAGCGATTGCGTCCTTATACCAGGGACGGCTTTCGGGAACATAACCTTCTTCAGGAACCCAGCCGGAGCCATCCAGATAGACACCATTGAACAAGCCATAGACGCCCGTAAAGCTACTATCCAGGAAGCGGATATAACGGCGGTTTTCATCCACCAGCAGCCGTTCCAGTTCCTTGGACGAAGCACCGTTCAGCATCATGTAGTCCACAATCTGTGAGGTAACGATGAGCACATCCATACTCTTCAGCAGGAAGTTGTTCAAGTTGGCTGCACTCTCGGAAACCGAGTTTTCACCAATGGTAACGACGTTTTCCTTAGTCACCTTGAAGAAGGAGTTAAACGTAAAGTAAACAATGACTATAAGAGCGGTTAAAGTCAACACGAGGGTCAGGATATACTGCCACAGGTACTTACTTTGCTTATTTCTGGATTCATTCTTCGACATGACGTCCAATGTAATAAAATTCTAACAAACGAAAAAGAACCTGCCCAGGCAAGAACCGTTTTTTGATTAAAATTCCCACTTGGTCCCGAGACGCAGTTTCGCAGTTGTACTGAATCGGGAATAAACCCTTTCGTACTTTTCAGGAAGGCTGTAGATTCTAAATACACCCTCCAGCCCTAAATAAAGTTCCATAAGTCCCATATTCCAGGAAGCCATACCGTTCCATACAGACGTCAGTTTGGAAATATTCTCATAATCGGCATCAGCCCCGTCCACGACAAAGCTATAGAAGAGATTCAGTTTCGTTTCCAGGACAATCCCGTTCCTGAATCGGTACTGAGCGCGAGCCCTGAGGGAAGGGCCAAACCATTTCGTCCAGTAGTAAACAGGCTTCACCTTTATTTCGGACAGAAGCTTTTCATAATGGCTGACCCAATTCAGGGAATCCACTGTGGCAATATTCCAGCTATAGCACTGTTCCCCATAGGTTTCCAGGCACTCCTCAAATGGATTTCCGCTGCCACCATAATTTTTCATTTCGGCTTCCACGGCATCCAGAGCCTCGTCAAAACGAGTCATGTAGCTACTGTAATCAAATGCAGAATCAACCTCAAGCCTTGGGCCTACCATCAGGGAGAAGCCAAAGCCATAGGTACTGGTCCTGCGCCAAGTGCCATAAAGCGCTAAGGACATAGGACCAGAGACATCATCGTAGGCCCAAAAAGCAACACCGAACTGATGTTTATTTCGTTTCAGGAAATTGTATTCCAGCCACGAAAAAAAGGCGGGGATTAAATTTTCCTGCTGATAGACATTCAAGTCCACGCCCACATCCAAAAGCAACGAACTGGAGACCAGGGTATATTCAAGCCCTATCGTACCCTTCCAATCATTGGTATCCAGGGCAGGCATGTCATCATTATAGAAGTTCACATCACCCGTAATGTTCAAGCCGAGAGAATGAATCAAGTCTCCAGAAGAGTAATCCAGGAAAGCAGAGATGCCCCCCTGCAAGGCGGATCCATAATCGGACTTGTCGCCAGAGGCGGAGTAGTACAGTCCCACAGCACCAAGATCCCCCTGAAAACGGTAGGAAAAGGATTTCTCCGGAGATTCCTCGGTACCTTTTCGTAGAGTCTCGTGACGTTTATTCGCAGGAACGTCTAGCGCTTCATAATATTCGTTGAGGATTTCCTGAATTTCCTCAGTATATTCCCCGCCCATATTTAGGGCTTCTTCAAAAGTTCTGATTGCAAGGGGAACATCACCGGACGCTTCCGCCTGCATAGCGCGGAAGTACGCGGCCTCCTGGGTTTCAGCAAAGAGGGTCGCGGAAAGCAATAGAAGAACTATCGCTATCCGATACATCAATGAGAGAGATCGCCCCAGCCTGGACTCTGTCTCGGATTCCCCCACCAATGCGGCGGAGGAGGAGGCATTATATGAGGAGTATTCCATTCCTTTTCAGGAGTTTTTTCTCTCTCACGGGGCTGGACTTTTTCTGCACGTTCCCCTTCGATGCGATTCCTTTCGTTACGAGTTTCGGTAACGTTCTGGCGAATGGACTGTTTTTCTGCAGCGGAGCTATTACGTAAATCAGAAAGAATCTGACGACGGGCCTCACGGCGTTCCGCACGCATTTTCTGCCATTCCTCGCTATCTTTAGCACTTAAATCAGGAGTTCCTCGGGAAACTTCAGATCTTTCAGCAGGGGTCGGGACAACTGACTCCGGACGCAAAGAAGACTGGCCTGCAAATGCCATTGCAGCAGCCAGCATCACCAATGTGAAAATATTCTTCTTCATACAAACCCAGTTTAACACTCTCTGCGGTTTAAACGCAACATCCGTGCCAGAGTATCCTTTTAGGCTAATAATACGTTTTTTTGACGTACTTTAGCCTAAATATACATTAAAACTTTCGTTAACCTCGGACAAAAAACGGAACCACACGCCCCCATCGGGAGATTTGTTCCCGAAAAAGTCTACCCCTTAAAATCCTCCTTCTTCATGCCAAGACGTTCCATGATTTCGCGAAGGACCTTACGGTCTATTCCCAAAATGGAGGATGCCAAGGTCATGTTGGCGTTACTATCCCTCATGGCCCTGGAAATCACTTCACGGTCTACCGCCTCGCGGGCTTCCTTCAAGGTACGGGGAGATTCCTTGGCCTGGGATTGCATATCGTCCAGTCCCAAGTCCTTGGGCTGGATTACCCCATGAACCGCCTGGACAAGGGCCTTCTGGATTTTATTTTCCAGTTCACGGACATTGCCCGGCCAATAATAACCTAACAAAGCTTTTTCCGCATTACGGCTCATGCGGTACTTGCCACGGCCGTACTCCGCACCATAACGCTTGATGAATTCTTCCGCCAGAAGCACCACATCCTGACCACGCTCGCGAAGAGGCGGAAGGTAAAGAGGCATCACCTGAATTCTGAAGTACAAGTCCTCACGGAACTTCTTTTCCTTGACGGCTTCTTCCAAATCCACATGGGTGGCACTGATGACACGGACGTTCACAGGAATTTCACGATTGTCACCTACGCGGGTAATATGTTTTTCCTGAAGGACACGAAGGAGTTTCACCTGCATGTTCATGGGAAGTTCGCCAATTTCATCCAGGAAGATGGTACCACCATCGGCCTCCTCGAAGAAGCCCCTGCGATTTTCAATAGCCCCCGTAAAAGATCCCTTGGCATGACCAAATAGCAAGGATTCCATCAGATGTTCAGGAATGGCACCGCAGTTTACCGCCACAAAAGGCTTGTCCCCACGGGGGCTGTTCCTATGGATGTAGCGGGCAACCACTTCCTTGCCGGATCCCGTTTCACCACGAATAATCACGGGAAGGGGAAGCGGCGCTAGTTTATCTGCAAGAGCCGTCAGGTCAGCCATCACCTGGCTGGAATAGACGATGTTATCCTTACGGACCACATTCTTTAGGACATCCAGGGATTCCTTATCCCTCAGGCGGTCAAATACGGAGAACGCCACCTTTTCACAGACCGCAACGAAATTATCGAACAGGCTGCTATCCTCATCCGTGAAAGGGTCCTCACGGGCGGCACGCTGAAGATAGAGATAACCTTCCTCGGATTCCGTGGTACGGAAAGGAGAGACCATAATGCTAGTCAGTTGATTCTGCACGATGGACTTGGAAAGATCCGCAGAGTCATCGTCCAGCTGGTTCCATACCACGGCACGCTTTTCCGATTTTGCCAAACGTACAGCGGAAATGGAAATGGAAACGTTTTCCGGCTGGCTGAAATGCAGGGGATTTTCACCGCCAATTTCCAGGACGGCGGCATCCGCATGAAGTACGTCCTTGGCAACTTCCAGGATCTTATTGAAAAGGGATTCCGGCTGGTCTTCATCCAGAAGGATTTTAACCACATCCAGCATTTTTTCCGTGGCAAGCATGGATTCCGATTTCATAATTACTCCTTTGACGGCGTCGGCGAATTTTGCAGCAAGTGGCTTCTGGAATTATCCAAGATGACCTTAGCGGTATCATCCACATTGGGAGTTTTCGTTCCGAGAGCAAAAACAAGGGCGATTGCCAAAACAAAAATCCCTACAGCACCTAAAATTGCAATTTTTAGGGTATTTCCGTGCTTTTTTGGAGAAAAATTTTTGAAGGGAAACTGGGGTTCTCCAGCGCATTCCAGATTGTCCGAGACATTTTGCCCCGCTTTTCCAATCATGGGTGTGAGTTCTATCAAATATTTTTTCAAGCAGCCTGAGAGGGCGACATCTCCCCCGCCAACACAGGACAACGCGATTTCCAGAAGTTCATCCAGTTCCTCAAAGTCATCAGCACGATCTTCCATATTGCAGGAAAGCGTAGCATCCCAGATAGGTTCCAGAGCGGAAATTTCTTCCGGGGAAAGTTTTCCCGAAAGGAAAAGCTTTTCCGACACCTTGGACGTTTCCTGTCTTGAATTTTCGGAAGCGAACTGATCGAAGCTGGAGGCTTCCACCAGGTTTTCACCGGCAATCCAGCGGAACAACAGCATTCCCAAACTGAAGAGGTCGCTCTTTTCGTCGGGAGCCTTCCCCTGGAATCTTTCGGGGGCGGCATAAGCCAATGCACCCGGACCTGTAATTCCCCAGTCGATGAGAACCGTCTGAAGTTCCGTGCAGTCCTTTCGTTCCTTAACGGTAAAGATGATGTTGGAGGGATTTAAATCCCCATGAGAGGAACCGACCTTGATGACCTTCTGTAAGGACGAAACGACCTGACGCATGGCGTACAGCGCTACGGCCACGGGCATTTCCTTCAAGCGATCAGAAGAAATTCCCTCCACGTAGTCATAGAGCTGGTAGGGACTATTTTCATAAATACCGAACTCCCTTATCCTGCAGATTCCATCATCCTTGATTCTCTGGATGATTTCAACAAGTTCCGCATGGAAAGGCTGTTTAAACCACTTTAGGGTAAGTCGTTCGCCACTGTCAAGACAAAGTAAGTAAACGTCGGCCTCGCCTCCTTGACGCAGGAGGACTCCGTTCCTTGCAGAACTGAGCAGAGTTACTTTCTCGGGAGCACTCATAGTCTACCCGATTGAACCAGGACTTTCAGGGAATCTTCGGCAACCTTCGTCCAATGAGCAAGTACGCGATCGTCAGGCAAGGCCTCGTGCCCCAGGGACCAAATATCCCAGGCGGATTCCACATCACCTTCGTTCCAGTAACTGTTGCCCAGGTTGACGTAGGCAGAAGCAAATTTCGGTTCCTTGGTCACGACATAGATAAAGATTTTCCTGGCATCTTCAGATTGTCCACGATGGTCCAGAATAAGAGCCTTCAGGTTCATACTGAAAAAGTTCAGACTATCCAGGTGGATAGAGCGGTCCAGCAAGGGAACCACGTCTGTTTTGGGACTCTTATCCAACGTAGCTCGCGCCAGATAAAAAAGGCTGTTGGAGAAATTACCGTTAATGCTACCGGTCTCATCCACTCGTGAAAGAATTTCAAATTCCTGGACAGCACGTTCCCACAGTTCATAGGTGGGATTTTTCAAATGTTCGTGATTTTCGGCCACGGCATAATAGGCAAGCGCCAGACCATAACGTGCATCACGATGTCCCGGATCCTGGTCAAGGGCCCTGGAAAAGTTGGAAATGGCCCGGTTGTAATCTCCAATGCGCAAGGCAACATTGCCCCTGTTGACATCATCGTCCACACAGGCGCAAAGGCACAAGGCAACACAAAGAAACAGAGCTTTCCATAAACTCTTCATGCTTCACAAAATAAATAAAAATTTGACAATTTGACGAGTTAGGTCGATAACAATATGGACTAACGGCAAGCCCATGCTCATTTGAGCAAAACATTACTATATTTGCGCCCAATGAATTTTGGAAACTACGGAAACACCTGGTGGGGAAAAAAATGGCTGGAAAGTCTACTGCAAGCAGTGGACCCTAAAGTTGTAGCCACAGGCCTCCGTTACGCCCAGAAAGGACAGCTGACCAAGCTGGACATTCCCGACAACAGGATTACCGCAGAAATTCTCGGTCCTGCCGGCGGGACCCACACCAACTACATCGTATTCCCCAAGTTCGAAAAGGAAAAGGGAGATCTTTTCGAGAACCTGCTCAAGCAGCAGCCCTCCGACCTTCTGGCTCTTTCCAACAGGGCAATGAACCCTTCCATCGAACTTTTGCTGGACAAGAGCGGTCTTTCCGTTTTTCATGGGATTGAAAGTGTCAACCTGAATTGCGACTGCAAGGATCCCCTCCCCTGCAAGTACATCGTTACGACCCTACTCAAAATTGCGGAACAGATTGACCAGAATCCCTTCATGATTTTCAGGATTCATGGTCTGAATATCGAGCATTTGAAGGATTATAAACCTGAGCAAATTGAGATCGAAGTCCCCAGGGAAAGCGCTCTGGTCCGCTGCAAGGCAACTGTTGTAGAAAACAACCTGAATATTCCCCAGCGGACACCGGAACTTGATTTCGAGCATTGGAACGATTATTCCAGAATATTGCCCGCCATGCTGCAGAACTTTCCTAAGTTCTGCCCCACGGGAAACTTCCGCAAGAGTTTCGCGGACGAACTGGAACGTTGCCGTCAGTTCTATCTTGAATTCAAGGACTTCGAAGAGTTTTCCGACAACTTCAAAGTTTATAACGCAAATACCTTCCTGGTAGAAGGCGACATCCTGTGGGCGGTCCACAAGAGAAACTGGAACTGGGTCATTGTCCAGGGAGATAAAAACGGAAACAGCCAGAGCGAGCTTCCTGTCAGAAGCGCCATGGGAGCTCTCTGCACCTTAAGTGCAGGCAATTTCTCCTGGCACCACCATAATGTCCGCTACCTCCAGCGATTGATGATGGCCGCCTTCTACTTGGTCCGTACAGGGGCCGTCTACCCCCAAGTTTTCTGGCTTGGGCAGGAAACCGCACAGATGCGTTGGCTCCCGGCGGAGATGCTGCCGGACGTTCTCGCCATCGTTTCCGACCTGGAAAAACAGGCTCCCAAGAGCATTGTGCAGTCCGTACGTGAGGAAGAATTTCTGGAAGTGCTGAATCCTGCGGAACACATCCTGTCCCTCTTTATCGGACAGTTGCTGACTTTCTTCCGCAAGTACCATCCGGCCACAAAGCGTTCCCCTCACGAGAACCTGCTGGCATTCTTCTTCGACTGCAAATCAGGTCGTCTGGCCAACAATGCACGGACAATCCCCAGTAAGATCCAGCAATGGTTCTCCGTCTATAGCACCCTTGATTTCAAGACCCCGCTGGTATTCTGCTGTTCCGATGCCGGGGACGAAATCGCCCTGGAAATTTTCGTCCAGGAAAACAACGGACGTACTCCCCTATCCAGGCTGTTCCAGGAAAATGACGCTCGTCTCCTTTCCGTGATCAGTATACTGAACGGAATTGGCGAGACTCTTAAGCCCATGAACGCCTATATCGAAGCCAAGGCGGAACATCCTATTCTGATGCACGGCAGTGACCTTCTGGATTTTCTCCAGGACAGCCTAAAGAAACTGGAAATTTTCGGTATCAAGACGGAACTGCCCCAGTCCCTACTGCACATCGAAAAACCTAAGGCACTCATGCGCCTGCAAGGATCCATCAGCTTCGGCGCCTTTAACGCAGAAGACCTGCTGGACTTCGACTGGGAAGTGGCTCTTGGGGACGACAAGATTTCTGCAGAGGAATTTCTAGAATTGGCAGAACAGGCCGACGGTCTTTTGAAATACAAGGATACCTTTGTCCAGGTGGGCCCGGACGTCATCGAAGACCTGAAGAAAAAGCTTGAGAACAAGAACGTCCAGGACGAAGACCTCCAGTTATTTGACGAGTCGTCTGAAAATAAAAACGCCTCCGAATCGGGAGAAGACAAAGATGGCGATAGCGAAGAGGAGTTGGATCCCAGTATCGCCAAGCAGCAGGTTTCCCGCGAAGCCATTGTCCTGCAAGCCAAACTCATTCAGGCATGCCTTACAGGACAATGCGACAATGTTCCCGTGGAACTAAATGACGACGTAAAGAAGCAGGTCGAAAACTGGCGTAGCGAATCGGAAGTAGAGCTCCCCCGCGATTTGAACGCGACGCTCCGTCCCTACCAGCATCGCGGCTATTCCTGGATGTACAAGAACCTGCAAATGGGTTTCGGATGTATCCTCGCCGATGATATGGGTATGGGCAAGACCCTTCAGGTCATTACCTTCCTTTTAAAGATGAAGCAGGAAGGCAAGTTCGAAAACGGCAAGGGTCTGGTGGTCATGCCCGCAGGCTTGCTGTGCAACTGGCAGGTAGAAATCAAGAAGTTCGCTCCGGAACTGAATGTATTTGCCTATCATGGCGGATCCCGCAAGTTGGAAAAGTTTGACGCAGACTTGCTGCTCACCACTTACGCCACCTTCCGCAAGGACTACAAGAAACTGAAGGACCTCAAGTGGCAGGCAGTGGTCATAGACGAAGCCCAGAATATCAAGAATGCCGATAGCGAACAGAGCAAGCTGTTACGTTCCATGGAAGCCCCCATCAAGATTGCCATGAGCGGCACGCCCGTGGAAAACCGTCTAATGGAATTCTGGACCATCATGGACTTCGCCAACCGCGGGCTATTCCCCAGTGCAGCAGAATTCAGGGACAAGTTCGAAGTTCCCATCCAGAAGAACAACGACATCCATCAGGCGGAACTATTCAAGACCATTACCGCTCCCTTCATGTTGCGCCGTCTCAAGACGGACAAGAGCGTCATTAGCGACCTTCCGGACAAGATCATCCAGGACGAGTATGCGGAACTGACCCGCTCCCAGGCGGCGCTGTACCAGAAGACCCTCCAGAAATTCCTGGAGCAGCTGGAAGAAGAACAGATGTTAAGCGAAATCGCCAAGGATTCCAAGGCGCTGTTCAAGCGCAAGGGGATTATCCTACAGATGATTCTCGCCCTCAAGCAGATCTGCAACCATCCCGCCACATTCCTCAAAGGACTTCCCGAAGGTGCTGCAGAAAATCCTGCCGCCAAGAACACGGCAGAATCCGGCAAGATGGAAATGCTTATGGACCTTCTGGAATCCATCCAGGAAACCGGCGAAAAAACTTTGATCTTTACTCAGTTCGCCGAAATGGGAAATCTGCTGGAATCTACCATCCAGGAAAAGCTGAATCTCCGTTGCCACTTCTATCATGGAGACTGCACCCAGTCACAGCGCTCCACCATGATCGAGGATTTCCAGAACAATCCGGATTGCAAGGTACTTATCCTATCCTTGAAGGCTGGCGGTACCGGGCTTAATTTGACCGCCGCCTCCCAGGTCATTCATTATGACTTGTGGTGGAACCCCGCCATTGAAGCCCAGGCTACGGACCGCGCCTTCCGTATTGGACAGCAGCGTAACGTGCAGGTTCACCGCTTTATCACCAAGGGTACCTTCGAGGAAAAAATCAATGCCCTCCTGGAAACCAAGAAGGCAATTGCAAATATGACCGTCAACGCCGGCGAAACCTGGCTTACGGATATGGACGACAAGCAGCTGACAGAGATTTTCTCTCTGGACAACAAGATGCTTTAAAGAAGACTGTTACGGATTCTGGGCGAAATCGTATTCACCATTTTCCCATTCTTGCTTATAATCGTTGCACCAATCTATATAGGTATCTTCTCTGGATGCAACAGGATCTTCTTCATCTTCAGATTCAATCCATCTATTGCCGTCAAATTCACTTACAAAGTAGGACACTCCATTACCGCACTTATAATTTTTGAACGAGTGGCCCTTCTTTTCCTTTTCCGCGATACCCGCGTTAAATTCCAGGCACATCGCATTCTCTTTGTAAGGAGTTAGATTGAAATAAGTTTCTTCGAAATACTGAGTTCCCTCTCCAGAAATACTAACGGTAATGCGTTCCACCATGCCCTTATAGTTGGGTATATTCAAGCGGTACTGGACCCAGCGATCACCATTTAAATCGCGGCCGCCAGTCACTACACAGGAAAAATCAGGATCTCCGTTAGGATCAAAACTGCCCTTAACCGCTGTTTCTGCAGGAGGATTTTCATCGGAATTGCTGGATGCGGAAGAATCACATGCATTAAGGACTAATACAGCGAACAAGAGGGATATGCCCAATAACAATTTTTTCATTTAATTCTCCTAACCTACTATTTTATTCAGCCCAATGATTACCATTGTAATTTCGGGCAGTATCCGCATCCATTCCGATTTGTCGAATCAAATCGTCCAAGGATGCAAATTTCTTTTCCGGCCTCAAGTACCCCATCAGGTCCAGTTCCAGATGCTTGCCGTAAATATCTTCGCTAAAGTCTAGTAAAAAAGCTTCAATAGCCATGTGATGCGTGCCAGGAGTAGAAGGCTGAATGCCTATATTCAGGACAGAACGGTAAATCCTGCCATCAGCCAAGCGGGCATTGGCCACATACACACCACCCTTCGGCAGGAACTTGTACTGTTCCACTTTCAGGTTTGCCGTGGGGAAACCCAAAGTCCTTCCCAGGCGTTTTCCTTCCACCACCGTTCCCGTCAAGCGATAAGGACGTCCCAGATAAGTCTGGGCGCGTTCCACATCCCCGTTTTCAAGGGCTGTACGAACAGCAGAAGAGCTGACACGTTCTCCCTTATGAAGGACAATGGAAAGCATCTGAGTGGAAAGTTCCGGGAATGCTGCGGTAATCGTCTCGTAATTACCCTTACCTCCAGCCCCAAAGCAATGGTCATGGCCAAAGAACATGGAGCATACATCCAGCTTTTCAATCAGTTCCTTACGGATAAATTCGTCGAAAGGCTGGTGCATCATTTCCTGGGTAAAAGGAAGGACCACAAAATCCAGACCTAAGCTGGTAATAAAATCGCGCTTTTCTTCCGTAGTGGTCAAGAGCAAGGGATTGCCCGGACCGCGGAGAATGTAGTTAGAATGAGGTTCAAAGCTGATCACCGTAGGGCGCAAGTCATTCACTTCAGCCACCGCCTTCAGGGAACGGAAAAGAGCCTGATGGCCTAAATGACAGCCATCAAAATTTCCCATGGTAACAGCACGCTTTACAGTCATTCTCTATTCATCCTCAGCCAGGTAAATCTTAGGTCTGATTCGACCCGGTTCATAATGGCAGAAACTCAGTACTTCGCCCTGAAGGTTTGCCACAAAGACATTGCCGTCCTTATCGACGCCTTCAATAGGAGTTTTCCAAGGCAGATAATTTCCCTGACGGATAACAGCCACCTGAGTATCATCCAGACGAACTACAGGAAAATCCAGGACCTTGTCTACAGGCAGCAAATGTTCGCGAGTCAGATCCTCACCACGGACAGCCTTATCCAAGGTCACTTCACCAATACGATGACGGCGAATTCCGGAAACGCAGCCCACCGTGCCAAGGGCACGAGCTATATCGCGACCGAGAGCACGAATGTAAGTACCCTTGGAGCATTCACAAATCAGGTCAAAGGTGGCAATGCACTTGCCGGAACAGCCTTCCGTAGCATCATTCGCCACCGCTTCCAAAACTTTCAGGGAACTGATGTTGATCTTACGAGGTTTCAATTCAATGTCACGACCACGTTCCATCAAATCGCTGGCTCGGACACCATTAATCTTGACGGCACAATACTTAGGCGGAATCTGTTCAATATCACCGGTGAACTGGGGCAGCACGGCCTCCATAGCCTCGCGGGTAATCTGAACAGCGGAGGTGCCGGCACCATCAGTCAAGCCTGCACGATCATCCTGTTCCACCACTTCGCCGTCCCATTCCAGGGTATCAGTCTGGTAACCCAGATGTAGTCTAAAGCTGTAGCACTTGTCCTTCGCTTCCACAAAGGGCAACAACCGGGTAACGCGACCAGTAGCGGCAATAATCAAGCCGGAGGCACGCAAATCCAGCGTACCTGCATGGCCAACACGCTTCGTAGAAAAGACCCTTTTCAGAGGGAAAAGGGCCTTAAAAGAAGTTTCACCAGCAATCTTGTCTAACAGGACAAAGCCAGAATTGGACAATTAAAGTTCCCCTTTCTGCTTTAGGTCCGCAAGAATGCTTTCGATATGCATTGCATGTTCCAGGTTTTCATCCAACACAAAATTCAGTTCAGGAATTTTGCGGATCTTCAGGGCCTTGCCAAGAACTGTGCGGATAAATCCGGCAGAATTCTTGAGACCAATGAGAGAATCACGTTTTTCCTTGTCTGTACCCATGACGGAAACCATGATCTTCGCATAGCTCAGGTCATCGGTGATTTCCACTCGGGTAATGCTGGAAAGAGAACTGACTCGAGGATCCTTCAAGCCCTTCTGCAAGAGCTTGGAGATTTCCTCGCGGAACTGTTCATCCAGTCTGTCGGTTCTACGACTCATTAGGCATTTTCCCCTTCAGCCTGCTTCTTAGCCTTTTCTTCGGCTTCTTCGCGGGCAACATCCTTCAAGGTACGAGCCACAGAGACTTCCTTGAAGAAGATCAGGCTATCGCCTTCACGAATATCGTCATAACCCTTAAGGCCGATACCGCATTCAAAGCCACGAGCAACAGACTTGACGTCGTCCTTCATACGCTTCAGAGACTGGACAACAGTAGTACCCAGTTCTACGCCATTGCGGTACACGCGGACATGGCTTTCGCGGTCCACGGAACCGTCGGTAACCATACAGCCAGCGATGAGACCGACCTTGGGAACCTTGAAGACCTGACGGATTTCTGCTTCACCACTGAGCTCTTCACGCAGCGTGGGCTTCAGGAGGCCTTCCACAGCGTTGGTGATATCTTCGATGCAGTCGTAAATCACACGGTAGTTACGAATTTCGATACCTTCCTTCTGAGCCATTTCACGTACGGAGAGAGACGGCATGAGGTGGAAGGAGATAATGATAGCCTTAGCGGTAGTTGCCAAGAGAATATCGGATTCGGTAATGGTACCCACACCCTTGCGGATGATGCTGACCTTGACTTCCTTGTTGGAAAGCTTTTCCAGAGAGGCAGCCAGAGCTTCTGCAGAACCACCCACGTCGGCCTTGACGATAAGGTTGAGTTCGGAAAGCTTGCCTTCCTTCTGTTCGTTGTACATGTTTTCCAGGGAGATGGTGCTACGAGCACGGAGGTCGCGTTCACGGGCAGCCATACGGCGCTTGGAAGCGATTTCACGTGCGGCCTTTTCGTCGTCCACAACGATAAGGTCATCACCGGCCTGAGGAGTACCGTCAAAACCGAGAACCTGGCAAGGAGCGGAAGGAGGAACTTCCTTCAACTGTTCACCACGTTCGTTAAACATTGCACGGACACGACCTGCGTAGATACCGCAGACGAACGGGTCACCCACATGGAGAGTACCGTTCTGCACGAGAATGGTAGCCATGGAACCCTTACCAACGTCCAGCTTGGATTCAACGACAGCACCACGGGCGTGTGCATCCGGATTGGCCTTCAGTTCCAGCACTTCGGCTTCCAGAGCCAAGGTTTCAAGAAGTTCTTCCATACCCTGACCGGTACGGGCAGAAACTTCGATACAGCTGGTAGAACCGCCCCACTGTTCCACTTCAACGCCGCGTTCGGCGAGCTGGGCACGGATCTTGTCCGGATTAGCGGTCGGGAGGTCAATCTTGGTAATAGCAACAACCATCGGAACCTTTTCGCGCTTGGCAAGTTCGATGGATTCAACAGTCTGGGGCATGACCATGGAGTCTGCAGCCACCACCAGAACGATAACGTCGGTCACCTGGGAACCGCGGGCACGCATTGCGGAGAATGCTTCGTGACCCGGAGTATCCAGGAAGGTAACCTTGCCCTGACTGGTAGTAACTTCGTATGCACCAATATGCTGAGTAATACCGCCGGATTCGCCTGCGACCACATGAGTCTTACGAATCCAGTCAAGGAGAGAAGTCTTACCGTGGTCAACGTGACCCATCACGGTAACCACCGGATGACGAGGCTGGAGGTTTTCTTCCTGTTCCTCTTCGACACCGAGAGCTTCTTCTTCATATTCTTCCATCAGCTGGGCTTCAAAGCCAAATTCATCGGCCAGGAGCTGGATGGTTTCAAAATCAAGGCGAGCATTGATGGTCACCATCATGCCCATTTCCATGCACTTGGCGATAACGCGTGCAGGCATCTGTTCCATCAGGCCGGCAAGTTCGCCGACAGTGATGAAGTCAGAAGTCTTCAAGATCTTCTTTTCGTCACCGGTTTCACCTTCAGACTTTTCCTTACGGTAAACCTTCTTGACGGGTTTCTTGGAAAGGTCAGCCATCACACGGGAAACGTTCTGGCGAACGGCTTCCTGCTGCTGTTCTCTCTGCTGGTCACGATCCTTACCGTTGTTACGACGGTTCTTATCGTTCTGGCCATGACGACCATTCTGCTGGCCCCCCTTGCCATTACCCTTGCCATTCTGGCCGCCGAAACCACCCTGGCCACCAAAGCCCTGGTTGTTGTTGCTGGCGTTGAAAGCATCCTGCATGGAGGAACCGGTGAAGCCACCAGTGCGACCGGTAAAGGTACGACCACCATTATTGTTGTTACGGTCACCACCCGGACCACCCTGCCCCGGACGGCGGTTACCGCCATTGCGGTTATCCTGACCGTTGTTATTGTTCAGACGGCCAAAAGTGCCTGTATAGCCCTGGGCGTTACCATTGCCGCGAGGGCCACCGGGACCACGATGAGGGCCACGGTTCTGCTGAGCCATCTGACGAGACTTTTCGATTCGAGCAAGGATTGCTGCATCCGGCTTGAAGACCTGAGCCTTCATGGGAGGCTGTTTCAGTTCCATGCCCGGAGTAACCATGGCAGGAGCTGCTTCTGCAGGAGCAGCGGGCTTTGCTGCGACGGGTGCTTCAGCCTTAGGAGCCTCGACCTTTGCAGGTGCGGTTTCTACCTTGGGAGCCTCGACCTTGGGGGCAGCAGCCTTTGCTGCAGGAACTTCAGCCTTAGGGGCTTCAACCTTAGCAGGAGCCGGCTTAACGACTTCAGCCTTCGGTGCTGCAGGAGCTTCAACCTTAGCGGGAGCAGGCTTTGCTGCAGCCGGAGTTTCTGCCTTAGGAGCTTCGACCTTAACGGCAGCCGGCTTAACGACTTCAGCCTTCGGTGCTGCAGGAGCCTCGACCTTTGCGGCAGCCGGCTTTTCGGCAACGGCAGGAATTTCAGCCTTGGCTGCAGCAGCCTTCGCGGCGGCGCCCTTCTTGACTGTAACGGTAGCACCCTTAATGAGGGTAGCCTTCAGGGTACGACCACCAGTAGCGGGAGCGGCCTTAGCCTTAGTTGCTGTAGCGGCAGGAGCATCGGAAGAAGAGGCCTTCTTCAGGTTCTTGTTACGGGCTTCGGCTTTTGCACGTTCAGCTTCAGCAGCAGCTTCGATCTTAGCATAGTCCGCGGCATCCACCTTGGACATGTGAGTACGCACGGTCACACCGGCGTCACGAAGCAGCTTCATCACTAAATCGACCTTTACGCCGTGAGATTCAGCCCAATCTGTAGGTTTAATTTGATTATCAATTGCCATGAATTAGCCTATTCCAATATCCTTGTCTAAAACCGTTTTGCTTAGTGAGCCCTGCGAGCGTTATTTGCATGACCGAGGTCAGCAGCGGAGGGAGCCATCACCTTAGCCTTGGCTTCGTCATCCTTTTCGGACCATTCCTTTTCACCGAAAACGTCCAGGTTGCGCTTTACGAGTTCAGCAGCGAGCTTCACGTTCTGGCCATTCTTACCGATAGCAAGAGCCAGGTTTTCGTCGCTGATGATCACCACAGTACGGAGGGTTTCGGGAACGTGCATGAGCTTGACCACATTTGCCGGAGCGAGAGCACGCTGGATGAACACATCCAGGTCCGGATTCCACTGGACGATATCGATACGTTCGTTACCCAGTTCGCGGACGATCGTCTGAACACGAGCACCCTTCATACCGACGCATGCGCCAACGGGGTCGATCTTTTCGTCACGAGAGTAAACGGCAATCTTTGCACGGAAACCAGGTTCACGAGCCACACCCTTGATTTCCACAGTGTTTTCATAAATTTCGGGAACTTCCTGACGGAACAGTTCCTTGAGGAAGTCGCCATTTGCGCGGGACAGGATCACCTGGGCGCCGTTCTTGGAAGATTCTTCCACGCGGGCGATCACAGCCTTGATGGAATTACCCTGAGCCCAACGTTCGCGGCTAATCTGTTCACGGGGCGGAATCATCGCTTCGGTCTTACCGAGGCGAACGATAATATTACGTTGTTCCAAACGGATCACTTCGCCGCTCACCATAGAACCGATACGGCTGCGGTAGGTGTCCATGATCTTCTGACGTTCTGCGTCGCGGATCTGCTGGTTCAACAGCTGCTTTGCAGTCTGGATAGCCTGACGGCCAAATGCAGCAATAGGAATTTCCATTTCAAGGAAGTCACCGGGCTGAGCATCTTCGTTGAAGTCACGGGCTTCATCGACCAGCATGTAACCCTTGTCCAGTTCTTCCACTTCGTCAGCGGTCATGTTCGGATCGTAATCGGGATAGTCATCCACCACAGCCACACGCAGGTAGACGTGGACTTCGTTGGTTTCCATATCGAAATCAACTTCGATCTTCTTTTCGATGTGCAGGTACTTGCGAGCAGCGGTAATCAAAGCTTCCTTGAGAGCGTCAATTACAGCGGTGTCTTCCATATCCTTGGCTTCGACAACGCCCTTCAGCACTTCGACCAAATTAACTTTCGGTTCGTTCTTCATAACATGACCTTCTTTTAGATTTGTACATCCACTTTCGCTACCAGCACTTCGCTACGAGGAACGACGACGTTCTCGGGATTGCCCTTAATGGTAAGCGTCAAATTTTCTTCGTCCGCATCGACCAGGGTGCCAACAACAGGCTTACCGGTACTGCGGGTCACTCGAATCAGGCGACCCTTGTTGCGGGTAAAATCAGCAACCGACTTCAGGGGGCGGTCCAACCCCGGGGAAGACACTTCCAGAGTGTAAGCCCCTTCAATAATTTCGGGATCCAGGTCCAGAGCGTCGGACAGATGACGGCTCACGGCAGAGCAATCATCAATAGTCACACCTTCCGGCTTGTCGATATAAAGACGCAGCGTCTTACGCTTTCCGGCGCGGAACATATCCTGTTCCACCAAGGTGACACCCACAGCCTCACAAGCCTCTTCAATCAGTGAATCCAACTTTGCGTTAGCCAAATAGACCTCTTATATAAAAATTGCCGTCCGCTAACGGATGCCGCCAGCCAGGTTCTAGGCAGAGCGATATCCACGGACAGTCTTAAACCGGGTACAAATAGAGAAAAAAATTGGAGTGTGGGCAACACACTCCTGTGTTTCAAAGGCCTTTTAAGGGGTATAAATCCTATTCCTTGGGACGATCCACCCTGTTATGCACCAAAATCCAGTCATTCAAGGCCAGAATCGAATCCAGCTGAGCCATCATCCTGGTCGCAATATTCCGATAGGACTCACCCTTATCGAAGTAGTTCTCGTTTTCTTCATCATCATGGCTAAGGAAAATCATGGGAGAAGATTCCCCGGAAGCATCGGCAATTAATCGATACTTGTCGTTGCTCATCGCCATCTTTCCGGAATGGGAGCCAATAGCAAAGGAACCATGCCACTGATCGCCATCTTCCTCACGAAGACAACCTCTCCAATATTTTGCACCCTTTCTAAAAAGATTGTGCCCCATAAAGGAGTTGGGAGCATCCACCCGGGCAAGAGCCAAGATCGTAGGCGCCACATCGCTTTGGCTGGCAGCTTCGTAAATGAGATTTCCATGAGCACCATCAGGAGTCACAAGGGTATCCAGACGATGGGGAAGTCCCGGACCATTCACCACAAATGGAATCCAGGTCACATTGGAATAGGCGTCGCTACCGATAGCGGAAACCCCATGCTCTCCCTGCGGGAAACCATGGTCGCCAAGGACAATCACATAGGTATTCTTGAACCAGGGTTCGCCAGATAGTTTGTTCAAAAAACGTCCCATCTGGGCATCCGCCCAATGCATGGTCCAGCGCATACGTTCCGCCTGAGGCAAAGCCTTTGCAGAATCAGGCATTCCAGGAACAAGATTGAAAGGATAATGATTACTGCGGGTAATCATGGAAGCGATAAACGGCTTATTCTCGCTTGCAGCAGCAGGAGCAAGACTATCCTTGATAAAGGCAGCAGTCACATCAAAGAAGGTGGAGTCGTCCTCATATTGACGGTCATAGTGCGTACGTTCGTACCACTTCTGGAACCACACGGAAAGATTATCCCAGGCAGGATCCGCAGCCGCAAAGAACTGAGCCTTGTAGCCCGCATCCCTCAGGATCGAAGCAAAACTAGGTGCATCAATGTAAGTCAGTTCCGATGCAGTCTGTTTAAAGCGGTGAGGCGGGAAACCGAAGTGAGTCGAAAGTACTCCACCGACAGTGGGAATTCCACTTGTATAGAATTTGGTGCAAGCCATCCCTTCTCGAGACAAGGAGTCTAAAACAGGCGTTGCACTCGGGCGGTTCTCCTTACGATCCTTCCATTCATTCATGAATCCCACATTCATACCACGATGGGATTCCATGAAAATGACGAGGAAATTAGGGCGGACAATTTCACCGCTGACAGAGTCAACCGTTATCGGCAAGTAAGACAATTCCGCCGTCGTATCTTTACGGACACGGTACAACGGATAGTCATCATCAGGATACTCGTAGAGGTTGGCGTTGTCCCCTTCCACTTCCGCCCAGATTCTACGGGCTGTTTCCGTAGCAGCCTTTAAATAGGCAGGGTCCATCTCCCCTTCCCCCGTAATAATCTTCTGGATATCCCGGGTAAAGATGCTGACCACAGGTTCCAGCTTGCGCATACGGTTGCCACCCGTCCAGATGACCTTCAGGAAAAGTTCGGATGCGCCAAAGAACGCCACACAGCCTATAAGCCAGACCTTCAGGAGGCCACCCCTATAATTCCTCTTGCGGAACCTACCGAAAATAAACTTCCCTAGAAGTACCGCCGCAGGAATCATGGTCACGCATAAAAACCACTGCAGGTAAGGTACCGACTGGTCCGCAGCCACATAGTCAATCAACATGGCCAGGGAGGAAACATCCTTATAGGTGTCCAGCAGGGATATGGAAAAATGCGTTCCCAGAAATCTGCAGAATTCATGATCCAGCAGGGTAAAAGGAAGTAGTATACTCTGCAGTACCGTAAATACGGGACCTAAAAACCTGCGTCCCTTGGATTCGGGAGAAAGGAAAAAGGCAAGTAAGGCAAAGGGCAACGCCATTTCCGCAAGCCAGATAAAGTCAATGCAGATGGCATGGAAGATGTACCAGTCCGGTTTGGACACAAAAGGAATTCCATAAGGATTGTTTCTGAAAAGGAGCAACACGCGAAGAATGGCATGAATTCCCCAGAAGGCAAGAACCGTGGAGAGGATCCTAAAAACATCCTTAAATCGCTTTTGTGACGCAAACAAGTTTTCCATAGGTCAAAAAATAGTTATCTTGTGGGTCAATATGACATACGTACTTCTGATTCTCGCAAGCTTAGCAGGTCTCGCCGTCTGCGCATTCTTCTGCCGCAAAAATGTTCTTACCATCCGTGAAAAGAACAAGAACGAACCCAAAGCTTACAAGCGTGGATTGAACTACGTGCTGACCGGTCTCTGGTACGGTTATCTGGCCGTATTCTTTGTTGGCCTCACCGTCAACAATATTTTCTAGGAACTTAAAGAGTTCTTCCCTGAGCCTTTAGCCAGCGTTCGTAAAGGAACATGGCGATGAGATTCTTGCCGTCCACAAACTGATGGGCGGCTTCTTCGTATGGGAGAACTTCCGTACGGATCCATTCGATTTCTTCGGTATACTGCTGGTCCTTGCCGTCCATGGCTTCCAGCTGTTCCCGGGTCACTTCACGTTCAATGGCGTAAAGGCGGATACGTTCGTCCAGTAGGCCGCAACTTGCTGCAAAACCGGGAGTAGAACCATTATACCAGAAGTCCATCAGGTCGATCAGTTCGGAATCTTCGGCCTTGATCTGGGCTTCTTCTTCCAGTTCGGAAAGGGCCACCTTGCGATAGTCTCCTGTCCAGTCCAGAATACCTGCAGGAATTTCCAGGGAAGCCTGTTCCGTAATGGCAAAACGAGGCTGTCGAACCAGCAGCAAGTAAGGCTTGCCTTCACAGCGAAGAACAACCAGAATACCCACGGCGTTACCGCGGACAAGAACAATTCCGTGAACAGGTCGACCATCGGGAAGCGTTGCCGTAGCCTGGAGTTTAATGAACAGGGGCTGTCGGCCCTTCATCAGAAAATCTGCGGATGCAAAGTGGACCTTGGAGACCGTAAATTTTTTCTGGGCGGCAGCCAGCCATTCCGTATAGATTCTGGAGTTCAGAAGGATTTCACGATCTGCTTCAGCAATTTCTGCGGCATAGGTATATTCAATCATGTCTACTCCTTTACAACCAGGGATTCCGGGGCAACTTCAGCCTTATCCCAATGAGCAAAGACGGTATCTACGAGAGCCGTTGAATCCGTGTTTGTCACCAGTTTCCATGTTGCTAAATTGTAAATCATCCAGTCTTCCGTGGACGAAGGACCACAATGGGTTTCGCGTTCAGCAGGAATCATCAACTCGCGAATCACGTAAGCCTTGGAACCGATATAATAATTTCTAACCGCAAAGCTGTTGTACGTACCGCACTTCGCCACCTTCTCCATGTAGTAGGTGCTATAATGCCAAATGGTATCAGGTCTTTCCTGCAATTTACCTAGGGCGGAGGAATCATTCTCCCACTTGGAATTGATGCAGTACACGGAATCGGAATCGGCGCAAGCATAGTGGATCGGAACAAGGTTGGTATCGTTGACGTTCCAAGTAGTCGGATACAACGTATCTGGAACGACAGACTTGCACATGTCTACGCGATGGGTGCAAGTGGATTCCATCGTTCTCCAGTAAAAAACACGCGGGGTCAGAGAATCCAGCATGCGGAGTACCGTAGGCTTTTCTGCGGAATCGCCCTTATCGCTGGTACGTACAGGATAATGCTTTACGTCATTGAAAATGGAATCCAGGTAGATCTCAAACGTGTCCTTCCGGAAGGAGCCGCGACGAACCATAATGGAATCCAGAAGGGAGTCCGTATCGTTCTTGACTTTGACTACAGAAATGTCATCCTTCAGGCGACTTTCCAGATTCAGTTTAAGTACGGTATCAGGTCTGAAATATGGAGCAGAACAGTCTTCCCCATTTGACCTGATCTTGATTACCGGAGCAATCCATAGAATGGAATCCTCCTGGGTGTAGTTCAACTGGATATCCTTCAGGGAACAATTGTTGAAAGACCAGATTTTCCCCATTGCAAGATAGAGGGTGTCATCAGCAAGATGGATCGTCGCACCGGAATCCAAATTGGCGGAAAGGAAATAACCCTCATCTTCAAACTTAGCGCTACTGTCCGATACAGAGAGAGGACCATCCGTACTCTTCTCGCAGCTACACAAAAGGACTGCAAGCACGCTTGCCAATACCGTAAGGACTATTCTAAAGACGTTCAACTTTTTCTGGCTCATCCTGTAGCCCCTTACTTGAAGCGACGTACAAAAGTCGAAACATCTTCTGCGGTGAAGGGATAAGCTTCAGCGTAGAAATCTTTCCAGCGAACGAAACGACCATTCTCGCGGACAGAGAGATAGAATTCCGAACTATCCATAGGAGCGATTCTACCTACAGGCACATCCACCTTCACAGAATCACCCACTTTCAGCGAATCAGCACGCAGTCCCATACCGGAAGTACGGCTGGAAATATTGTTGCCGTGATCAATTTCAACAAAGTAGCCCAGAGTATCCTTGCCCAAGTCAAGAACACGACCCGGCAGCACGGCATGAATGGGAGCCTCCCCTATACCACGGAAGACATCCATCGCAATGAGGGATTCCTGACCTTCAAAGTCGAAACCTTCCGTAATGGAAAGTGCAGACCATTCCAGAGGCATATGAGGACACACCCCAGGGAAACGGCATCCATTATCCTTCACCCAGACGTAGCTGGAATCCTTCTTCATCATATGGTAATAGCCTTCGCGAGTACCATTGTCATAAAGAACCACCAGCGGAGAAGCGAAATCCGTAGTCTTGGCATACCAGTAAAGTTTGGGATCTGAAATCTTTCGACGGGAAGACAGGTAACGGAGGAACGGGTCTGGAAGAAGCAGGGAATCATTTTCGCTTAACTGCCAGGAGCACTGCCCAATACTGTCGTTTACGGTAACAGCTTCACCACCGACAGCAACACAACGACTATCCCAGGTTTCTACCACAACCTCAGGTTCGTTCCCCGGCAAGGGAAGCGCATTGGCAATTTTAGTAGGAAGACCAGACCAATATACGGCAAAAGCGGCTATGGCAACAATCAGCAGCCTAAGCAGAGGAAACTTATGTTGAGTATTGATGGGCTTTCGCTTGCCCTTATATTCCTGGAATTCAACAGCCATCGATTACTTGATGTAGAAGAAGGCCAGGGTGGCACCTACAGCAATCAACAGGAGAAGAATGACTACGATGACCGTACGTGCAGAGGACGGTTCTTCGTCGAAGGGAACATCCAGACCCTTCTTCTGCGACTGAGCATCTTCCTTGGGGATAGCGTTAAAGCTCTTGGTAAACCTACGATGGTTCCCGGTAGGACGGGAGGTGGGCGGAACAATTCTCGTTTCGTCCATAGATCCAGCCACATTCTGGGAAGCGACTGCAGCCACAGGAGTAACCGATTCTGCAGGTTCTTCGACAGCCGGAGCTGCAGGAGATGCAGACTGAGATTCTTCGGGGGACTGAATCTGGAGAGAGAAGGACATCATGTCCTCTTCGGAGGCAAGAATTCTAAAACGCTTATCTAGACCAGCTTTCTTAAGCCCGTCGATAATGATCTTGTTGCTGGTAAGGAGGGCGAACATGCCGCCACGGCTTTCCATTTCTTCCTGGAACTGGATAAATGCGTTGTAGGCGTCGCTATAGACGAAATCCAAACCGGAAAGATCCACAGCCAGGAACTTTTCGTCCGTTTTTTCGCTAAGAAGTTCTTGGACATCTTTTTTGAATTGTTCAGCATCAAAGGCCCCAATTGGATTCAACGGGGCAACCAACAAATCAAAAATGCCAACTTCGCGATAATTCTTAACAGCCATATTTCAAATATAACTTAAAATCGGATTGAATGAATCCCGTTTATTCCAAAACCTCGTCGTCAGACTCGATGATTGCAGGTTTATTTACCGTTTCCGCAGGTTCTTCAAGGGAAACACCCTGGCCCACTTCGCTTTCGAGGGGCTTTTCCAGAACAGGTAGGTTGTTTTCCTGAATTTCAGCAGCCGGCTCTTCCACAACTTCTTCTTCGTCCGGTTCTTCGGTCAGGCGAGTGCGCTGAGGTACATAAGCCTCGGGAGTACCAGCCTTAGGCTTGTTCGAGAACAAGTAGGGGCTTACACTGATGCTCACACGATGGACAGGCGAAAGCGTGGGGTGGGATTCGAAAGCGTAGTCAATCTTCAGGAACTTGGAAATGGTAAGACCTGCACCTGCAGTCACGCTCTGGAACGTGGTAAAGCTACTGAGTCCCGCACGAAGGGACAGACCGAAGTCAAAATTGAACTCAACACCAGCCTTGCCACCGGAAAGCCAATCCAGAGGATCTTCCCAAATTCGAGCGCCAACATCCTCGTCGGTATCGAAGTCCAAAGCCCTGGATTCTTCATGGAATAGTCCAGCACCTTGCCAATAAACAGCAAGCGTACCGTACAAATAGGGTACTGGAACGGAATAATTAGCAGCTAGATAAAACTCGGGAGAAGTGTATTCAAACTCGCCAGATTCCCAGGATGTTGCAGAAGAGGTCCATCCCTTCAAAAGTCCGGAAACATAAAGTCGGTCAATCACCTTGTATCGAAGGCCAGCATCACCGCGGAAGCCCCATCCGCTCTGGTCCATATCCCTATAGATGCCATGGAAGGAAACGCCCAGGTCTATACGATTCGTCAGCCGTCGACCCCAGGAAACAGAGAATACATAATCTGCAATGGACAAGGTGTTATAGACATCCCCATCCGGAAGAGGCTCCCCTTCCTTGATGTAGGGAATATCATTGGCGCCAAATCGTCCAAAGGAAATACCTAGACCCTGACCTTCACCAAGAGGCATTACCGCCGAGGCGAAATCATAACGGGTATCTTCGTAGTATTCCGTGTGGGAGAAATTCACCCAGCCATAATTCACGTTCGCCAGCTGATGGGGATTGGAAAGGAGGCCCAGATAGTCCCCGTCAATGGCCATAGTGGCGGAACCCAGTGCCGCAGAGCGGGCACCCGGTTCGATATTAAAGGTTTCATTGGCACCAGACACCTTGTCCACGGCAAAAGCGTGGGCAACAGCAAGCAGTACGCTGGTAAAAATTACGTTGGAAAGTCTCAGTGTCATATCTTGGCAAACAAGATAGATTATTTTTGTTATCAAAACCCGGGAAGCCCCCTGTAAAATGAATCTTTCAGAATATATCCAGCAATTTCTTGTGTATTTGACGGCGCAGCGCCGATTTTCCGACCGTACGGAAGACACCTACCGGAAATCCCTGGAAAAATTCCTGGTGCATCTGGGCGATGAAAACGCCCCTCTGGAAAAGTTTACGGAAACAGCCGTAAAAAGCTTCGTATGGGACATGAAAATCAAGCAGCAGCTTGCCCCCACCAGCATATGCGAACACCTGGCCGCCCTTAAGAGTTTCGGGAAATACTTGATTCGAAGCCACATTCTCCAGAGTAATCCCGCAGGAAACGTTCCCATGCCCAAGCGCCCCAGAAGGCTTGTTTCCTTCTTAAGCCAGAAGGACCTGGGAGAGGACAAGTTCCCTGAAATCGAGAACCCCACCCTGCCACAGGCCCGAGCCCGCCTCCTGCTGGAGCTGATCTACGGTTCCGGCCTTCGAATTTCTGAATGTCAAGGACTGCACTGGAACCAGATCCAGGTAAGCGAGCATCTAGTGCGAGTGATTGGTAAGGGCAACAAGGAACGAATCGTCCCCGTTACCGAAGCCCTCCTGAAGCGCATCGATGAATTCAAGCAGCTGCAGACAAAGGCGGGGCACATGATGACTGCTACAGGACTTGTGTTCCTGAGCGAAAACGGAAAGCCCTTCGGCCTCCGCACCTTGCGGGACGACATCCACAATCTTCTTCGGGACATTGGCTGGGAAGGCAAGGCAAGTCCACACGTCCTTCGTCATAGTTTTGCCACCCACCTGCTGGAAAATGGCGCAGAAATCATGAGCGTGAAGGAAATGTTGGGACACGAAAGCATTTCCACTACCCAGGTTTATACCCACGTCAGCGCGGAACGCCTGCGGGAAGCCTTCAAGAAGACTCACCCGAGAGCCTAAAGAAGACCGTCACCCCCACCTTTTTGCTATCTATAACTATATGGCTGAAAAAACTTTACTTTTGCTTGATTCCTACGCACTTGCGTTCCGCATGTTTTATGCCTACTCCCAGAACCCGCTAAAGAATAGCGCGGGCGAAGACGTGTCCATGATGCACGGCTACTGGGGAGCCGTCCTTAGGATTCTCGCGAAGCATAAACCCACCCATTTCGCCATCGCCCGAGATGTGGCACACACCAAGACTTTCCGCCACGAACTTTATCCCGATTACAAGGCCAATCGCGGCCCCATGCCCGAGGAAATGGCAGCCCAGATGCCTCTTCTTGGAGAATCCCTTATCGCTAGTGGAATTCCCCTGCTGTCGGAACCGGGATACGAGGCGGACGACGTAATGGCAAGTACTGCTGTTGCCGCGGCAGAAGCAGGTTTTGACCACGTCCTGATTATCAGTAAGGATAAGGACATGAGCCAGATCGTAAACGACAAGATTCACTTGTTCCATCTGGAAAAGGGCGCCGACGGCATTGACTTTGGCCCGGAGCAAGTGGTCGAAAAGTACGGCCTGCCTCCCGAAAAGATTCGCGATTACCTGGCCCTCATGGGAGACGCCAGCGATAACGTCCCTGGTGTTCCTAAGGTTGGCCCCAAAACAGCCATCCAGCTGCTAGAAGAATTTGGCGACATGGACAACATTTACGCCAACATTGATAACATCAAGAAGAAGGGTTTGCACGACAACCTGGCAAACAATCGTGAACAGGCATTCCTGAGTCGCGAACTGGTTACCCTCCAGACCAAGCGGGCCTTTAACGGAAACTTGGACACCCTGGAATACACAGGCATTCATGTAGACACTCTTGCGGAAATGTTCAAGGAGCATGAAATCAACAGTCTGCTCCGCCTGCTGGAAAAAATTCCCAGCAAGACCGGATTTGTAAGGGCCGCTAACGCCGAAACAAACGAAGACGCCGGTTCCGAAACTCCTTCTGCGGACGCAGGTATTATCCGCGCGGATTTTGACTTACCGAAGGACGTCTTGCCCACATACATCTGCGTAGATTCTGTCGAAGTCTTTGAACAGATGAAGTCCGAATTCGCAGAATCCCGTCTCATCGGTGTAGACACGGAAACAGACGGGTTGGACCCCATGCAGTGCGGTCTGGTCGGTTTGTGCCTTGCCGCAATAGACCCGCAAAATTCCGCTGACGAGTATAGCGTCAGTAAGGGTTATTATATTCCGCTGAATCACCGAGACGATATCGGTTTCCCCTTGCCCGTAGCGAAGGGCGGCAACTTTGACACCAATGCAGTCAAGCAGTGGTTCGTGGATTTATTCGACGAGTCTCAAGAAGGTTCCGCGCAGCCCACCCATACTTTTATTTTCCATAACGCGAAATTTGACCTGCACATTCTTGCAAGAGCCTTCGGCCTTACCCAACAGCAAATCGACCATGCAGACATTATTGACACCCTGATTGCCGCCTGGATGTTGAGCCCCGGCGAAAACGGCCTTGGTCTAGACAATCAAGTGATGCAGAAACTGCAGCACGAGATGATCCCTATCGAGAATCTCATTGGCCGCGGCAAGAACCAGATTACGTTTGACCGCGCACCCATTCCTGCAGCAACGGAATACGGTGCAGAGGATGCGGTTTACACCTTACGTCTGTGGCAACCCCTACAGAAGCAGTTACAGAAGTACGATTACGAGAAGTATTTCTACCAGCAGGAAATGCCATTGCTGAAAGTTCTCTACCAGATGGAATCGGTGGGGATTGCAGTGGATGTTCCCAGCCTGAAAACTCTGGAATTTGAACTGCAGCGTCGCATTGAAAACCTGGAAAAGGAAATTTGCGACATGGCGGGAACGGAATTCAACATCGGTAGCCCCAAGCAATTGGCCGAAGTCATGTTTGATACCTTGGGACTTCGGGAAGTGAAAAAGCGCAGTACCGACGCCGCCGTATTGGAAGAGCTGTTCTACGAGACCGCCAGCCCCTTTGTAGCTTCCGTCATTGAGTACCGCGAACTGAAGAAGATGCAGAGCACCTACATCAGTGTGCTGCCGACGCTTGTGAATCCCGAGACAAAGCGTATCCACACCAGCTTTATCCAGTGGGGAACCGCAACAGGCCGACTTTCCAGCCGCGATCCTAACCTGCAGAACATTCCCGTTCGTAGCGACTTGGGTAAAAAGATCCGCGCCGCATTTGTGCCCCAGAATCCGGATAACGTAATTCTCGCCGTTGACTACTCCCAGATTGAGTTGCGCATGCTGGCACACTTGAGCGGAGACGAAGCCCTTATCGATTCCTACAAGAACGAGATCGATATTCACGCCCGTACCGCAGCAGCCATTTACGGAGTCCCGCTGGAAAACGTCACCAGCGATATGCGTCGCGACGCCAAGGTGGTGAACTTCGGCGTGCTTTACGGCATGACCGCCTTCCGCCTCTCCCGCGACCTGAAAATTCCCATGGGTCAGGCCAAGGATTTCATTACAGGCTACTTCGATATGTTCCAGGGCGTTCAGATGTTCATCGAAAGCACAAAGGCAAACGCCCATCGCGATGGTTACGTAGAAACCCTTTCCGGACGTCGCCGCTACATCGCTGGCATCGATAGTTCGGACAGAATGGAATCCCAGATGGCAGAACGTATGGCAGTGAACACTCCCGTGCAGGGAAGCGCCGCCGACCTGATCAAGATTGCCATGATCCGCATCCAGAAACGCATCAATGACGAACAGCTCCCGCTCCGCATGATGCTCCAGGTTCACGATGAACTGGTCTTCGAATGCCCCAAGGACCAGGTCCAAACGCTCGCCGCCATGGTAAAATCCGAAATGGAAAACGCCATGAAATTGCAGGTCCCCCTGGTGGCAAGCGTAGGTTTCGGCGAAAACTGGCTTATCGCCCACTAACTACACCCAACGAATTTCAAAAATACAAGAGGTAACCTATGGCAGATCAAAATCCTAAGAAAATGTCCCCGAAAGTTGCAATCGCCCTGATCATCGGCTTGCTGGTCATCTGCAACGCCATTGTACTTCTTGGCGCCCACCTTTAATTTTTTTCGTCATTAAGTTTGAGTGGAAGGCAAAAAACGCTTTTCACTCTTTTTTATAAATACATCTGATACAGTCTTGATATTTTTATTGATTTTTTATCAACATTTTCACAAAAAATATGTTATAGCAGTGCATTTTTACGAATTTATATTTATTCCCGTTGTTATGGGAGTTGTTATGAACACACTTTTAAAACGGACAATTGTGTCCAAGTTTTTGGCAGCACTTTCCGCCGCCACCGTATCTACTTTCGCAGCCGACCTGCCTACCGCTCAGCAAATCTTTGAAAAAATGGGTCTGGGCATCAACATCGGAAACACCATGGAAGTGCCCGGGAATCCTACCCTCTGGGGAAACAAGTTCCCTACGGAGGCTTATATCAAGGGTGTTAAGGCTGCAGGCTTTAACACCATCCGCATTCCCTGCGCCTGGGACTCCCACGCCACAAACAGCGTCATTAACGAAAGTTGGATGGACTCTGTCCAGACCGTAGTGGACTACAGCGTTAAGGCAGGTCTCTACACAATTCTGAACATCCACTGGGACGGCGGTTGGCTGGAAGAAAACCTGAAAGACGACAAGAAGACCGAAGTCAACGCCAAGCAGAAAGCCTACTGGACCCAGATTGCAAAGCGTTTCAAGGACTACGACGAAAAGCTTCTTTTCGCAAGTGCCAACGAACCCGCTACCACTGACGCCGACTACAAGAACGAATCCAAGATTCTTCAAGGCTACCACCAGACATTTGTAGACGCAGTGCGTGCCACCGGCGGCAACAACGCCAGCCGCACCTTGATCATCCAGGGTCCCTCCACCAGCATCGACCGCTCCGTAGAAGCCTACACCGCAAGCATGATGCCTAACGACGTTATCGCAAACCGCATGATGTTTGAAGTGCATTACTACGATCCGTCCCCTTACACCATCGTTGGCGAACCCGTCAACTGGGGTGTTGAAGTGCAACCACAATACTACTGGGGCGAAGAAAACTACGCCACCGGTGCCGATATCGTCCACAACTGCGGTTACAATCCCTGGGGCGGCAGCATGGGAACTCCCTGCAGCGCCAACGACATGCAGGTGGCTTTCAAGAAAATGAAGACCAACTATGTGGATAAGGGTATTCCGGTCATCATCGGTGAATTCGGCGCCAACGACCGACTGGGCATTCTGAAAGGCGACGACTACAAGCGCCACCGCAATGGCCGTATCGGCTGGTACAAGGCCGTAGCCCAGGCCGCCTTCGACAACAAGGTGGTCCCCATCGCCTGGGATACCGGTCACGAGGGCGAAAACCACATGACCATCATCCGTCGTCAGTCAGATCCCGACGGATCCGTCTTTGACCCGGAAGTCATGAACGCCATGCGAAATGTCTATGGCATGCCAAACCTTGACGGAAGCAGCAATCCGGTCATCAGCACCGATACAGACAAGTCCATCAAGGCAGAATTCACCATCGCAGACAGCACATACGGTCAAATCGAATTTTCCAGCGTTCCCAAGGACTGGAGCAAAATTTCCAGTGTTTCCATTCGGGCTTTCTTTGACGGAACCATTTCCAAGGTAGGTGACGACTACGGCTTTATCGCTCCCAACTTGGTTACCATGGACGGCGCCGACTGGAACTGGCAGGAAGCAGGCCTCGGCGAAGTCGAGCTGGGCACCTGGAACACCTATGAGGTCAAGGTCGCTACCACAGGAGAAAGCGGCAACAACCTGATGGTTCCGGGCAACCCCACAAACATTGTCTTCATGGGACTGCAGATGTACACTCTGGGTTACACCGGCAACGTCTATGTGGACTGGATCATCTTCAAGAATACCGACGGCACCGCAGACACTTTGGACTTTAACCTAGTCGGAGCCAAGAACGTTGGCGGAGGCATCACCGCAAAGTCCTTGGTAGCAACCGAAAGCGTCAAAGCAACCACAACCGCCATCAAGGCCATCGCAAAGAAGCAAGGGCAGCAAAGCCTCACCCGCCAAGGCAACATGCTGGTGGCTCTGGGGACTCGCGCAGCCATCCGTCTCTTCGACCTGAACGGCAACCTGATTCGAGAAGTTCGCGGCCACTCTGGCTCCGCCTCCTTGGATTTGGCCGGAATTCGAGCAGGCAGCTACATCGCCAAGAGCGGCAACAACACTCTTCGCGTGAATTTGAAATAAATTTCAATACCCCTAACCAAAGAAGCCGACAAGCAATTGCCGGTTTTTTTTGATTTTTCGCGGTTTGGTAACGTGCTGATTACGTTCGTTGAAAAAAACACAACTGCTTTTCTCCGCCGCGGCACTTATTTTTGACAGTCGTTTTCTTTCGGTATATATTATAGTCGGTGTTTTGGATCTTTACGTAAAGGATCGCTATGAAAAAATTGATGTTTGGGTTAATGTTCGCAGGCGCTTTGACAACAGCCGCATTTGCCGATCTTCCCACCGCGGCACAGGTTCAGAAGAACATGGGCATGGGTTACAATATCGGGAACTCCATGGAAGTGCCCAACAATCCTACCGGATGGGGCAATCCCTATCCCACCCAGGCCTTGCTGGACTCCATCAAGGCAGCAGGTTTCAACACCGTTCGCATTCCCTGCGCTTGGGATTCCCATACCCAGAACGGCAAGATTACCGAAACCTGGCTGGATTCCGTAAAGACCGTGGTGGATTACGCCCTACGTAACGAACTGTACGTGGTGCTTAACATCCATCACGAAGGTGAAGGTGGCTGGTTCCAGACCAAGATGGCAACCACCAAGAACACCACTGTCGATAACAAGATGAAGACTTACTGGACTCAGATTGCCAATAAGTTCAAGAACTACGACGAGCATCTTCTTTTTGCAGGCGCCAACGAACCGGGCGAAGGCCAGCAGGGTCTCACCTGGACAAGCCAGCACGCCCAGGTTCTCATGGGCTATTACCAGACCTTCATTGACGCAGTCCGCGCCACCGGCGGTAACAACGCCACCCGTACCTTGATTATTCAAGGCCTGCAGACCGACATCGACAAGTCCGTAGAATTTGCCCCCACAAGCATCTTCCCCAAGGACAAGGTTACCGGCCGACTCATGTTCGAAGTGCATTTCTATGGTCCTTACCAGTATGTGCTCATGACCAGCTCCCAGAACTGGGGATGCCCCAACGGCGACATTCAGGTGCAGTACTATTACGGCGATTACCAGAAGGCTAGCGATCCGAAGCACAACGCAGGCTACAACTGCTGGGCCAACTCCATCGACAAGGACCAAGCTGGCATCGGTTTCCCCAACGCCCAGTTCGCCAAGATGAAATCCAACTATGTTGACAAGGGCTACCCCGTCATTATCGGTGAATTCGGATCCCTGTACCGTTCTCCGGAACTCTCCGGTTCCGACCTGGAACTGCACCGCCAGGGCCGTATCCAGTGGCACAAGGACGTTGTAACCGCAGCAAAGAACTACGGCCTTACTCCCATCGTCTGGGACATGGGTAACGAAGGCGCCAGCTACGACAACATGGCCTACATCCGTCGTCAAACCAACAAGTTCGGCGGTCCCATGGGCAAGGTGGTGGAACCGGAAATCATCAACGCCATGCGCGGTGTGTATGGTCTTGGAACCTACGTAAACAAGGGCGTCACCCACAACGAAAGCCTGATTCCGGGCAACACCCCCATTCAAAACTCCAGCAGCTCCGTGGCAAGCTCTTCCAGCGTGCAGCAGCCGGTTCAATCCAGTTCCAGTTCCGTGAACTCGTGGCAGCCCCAGTCTAGCTCCAGCTCTGTGAACCCGTGGCAGCCTCAGTCCAGCTCCAGTTCCGTGAACCCGTGGCAGCCCCAGTCCAGCTCCAGCAGTAATCAGGCAACCTGCGACGCCCTGACACCGGAATGCGGATACACGCACGAAGCCCTTTGCTCCATGGGAATTACAGAATACTGCATGCCGGTTGTCCCCGTTAACTCCAGCAGTTCTTTTGACCCGGGCATGGGCATTAACGAATCGCAGGTTGCAAAGGTAACCCTCTCCCGCCAGGGCAACATGATAGTTTCCCAGGGACACAACGCCTCCATCAAGCTCTTTGACATGAACGGCAACCTGATTCGTCAGGTCAGCGCCCTTTCCGACAGAGCCATTATGAGCCTGGCAGGTATCCAGAGCGGTCTCTACATTGCCAAGAGCGGAGCACAGACCCTGAAGGTCAACATCCGTTAAAATTTTCAACACCGACCCCCAAAAACGGCTTTTTTCGAAAGAATTAAGCATTTTGGGGTGTTGTGAAATATTCATCACATTTTCTCAATGAATCGTAAAAATCGATTCCAGCTCAAGCTTTTCAATATACTTTTAGAATGTATAGCAACAATTGGGCATTATAATAAAGGAGTTCCCAAATGAATTTTAAGCATCTTTTTGGCCTCACCTGTGGCTTTGGCCTGCTGGCCGCCACTAGCGCATTCGCCCTCCCCAAGGCAACCGACCTGGTTGCCGACATGGGCCTAGGTTTCAATATCGGAAACACCATGGAAGTGCCTAGCGCAATGATCACAGGCGCCAATACCGGTTGGGGCAATCCCCTGCCCACCGCCGAGTATGTCAAGGCAATCAAGGCAGCCGGCTTCAACACCGTCCGTATCCCCTGCGGTTGGGATTCTCACGCCACCAACGGAGTCATTGATGACGCCTGGATGGACGCCGTAAAAAACGTTGTGGACATGGTTATCGCCGAAGGCATGTACGCCATGCTGAACAGCCACTGGGATAACGGTTGGCTGGAAGACCACGTCTTTGACGGTCAGGGCTACGACAAGTCCGGTCTTGTTACCAGCGCTGCAGCAACCGTAGCCGCCAAGCAGGAAAACTACTGGAAGCAGATCGCTACCAAGTTCGCCGCCTATGATGAACATCTGATTTTTGCATCCGCCAACGAACCGGGCGTAAACGACCCGTGGAACGGTGGTGCTGATAATGGACAGTGGGCTTTCGACGAAAACCGCATGAAGGTTCTCAAGCAGTTCCACGAAGCATGCCTTAAAGCAGTCCGTTCTACCGGCGGCAACAATGCGACCCGTATCGTGGTCGTCCAGGCTCCTCGTACCGAAATTGAAAAGGCCCCTCTCCTTGCCGCCCAGTACCCCACTGACCCGGCTGGCGCAGGCTACACCATGGCAGAAATCCATTTCTACCCCTACCAATTCTCCCTCATGACCGGAGGCGACGAAGACTGGGGCAAGATGTTCTATTACTGGGAAGACAAGACTCCGGGTACAGACGCTGCTCACACTTGCAAAAACGGCGCTCTCGGTTCCAAGACCTCTATCGATGAACTTTTCGGCGGTCTCAACACCCAGTTCGCAAGCAAGGGTATCCCTGTTGTGATCGGTGAAATGGGTGCCGTCAAGCGCCTCGATGTTCTTTCCGGCGCAAACCTCAAGTCTCATTTGGAAGCTCGAGCTGCATGGTATGGTTATACCGCAGCATCTGCAAAGAAGAACGGCCTCATCCCCTGCGTATGGGATACCGGTGACGAAGGCAACGGCAACTTCACCATCGTCCGTCGTCAGACCAAGAAGTTCGGCGGTAACGTCGGCGATATTACCGACTACGAAACCCTGAATGCTCTCCGTGCCGCATACGGCATGACCGCTATCGCAGGCAACTCTATCGACGCCCTTGTAAACGCAAGTCTCGACGAAAGCAACAAGATGCTCGAAGCCACTTACACCACCGTCACCTCCGACTCCAGCGAAGTGGGTACACTACGCTTCAACGTTACCACCAAGGATTGGAGCAAGTACACTGCTATCGCTTTCCAGGCAAAGGTAGACGTTGAATCCGCAGGCCCTGCCACTGGTGGAAGTTATGCATGGAAGACCTTGAGTCTGTTCGCCATGAGCGGCAACACCTGGACTTGGAACGACTACAATTTCGAAGAAGATGACCTGGAAGCGGGTTGGGCAACTTACACGGTACCGCTCGGTCCCGACGGCCTTGACATTGAAAACATAAAGAGCGTCAACGCCGTAGGCATCAACCTCTATGGCACTCAGCTCAGCGGCACGATTCTCTTCGATAACTTCCGTCTGATCAAGGCTGACGGTACCTTCGATGTCCTCGCCGATTTCGACAAGAAGATCGGTGCTGAAACCGACGGCATTCTTTCCGCCAAGCTGGCCACCTCCACCGCTCCGGGAATGACTACCGCCATCAAGCCTACCGCTATCGCAGCAGCAAGCAAGATGTTCGTGAATGTTCAGCAGGGTTTCGTGAACGCCACCTTCTCTGCAAAGGGCAACGTTCAGGCCAAGGCAATGCTCGTGAACACTATGGGTCAGGTTATCGCCAGCGAAAACTTCGTGACCCGCGGCGGCAACAACACCGTACAGCTGAAGGCTGAAACCCGCGGTCCCGCAATCCTCATGATCAAGCAGGGCAGCCAGGTTTACAGCCAGAAGGTAATCCTGAAGTAATTATTATACACCCCCGGGTGTTTGGGCAAAAAGTCCGATTCTCTTGATAGAGAATCGGGCTTTTTTTATAGGCTTCCATGGTTCAAAATTTTGTTGCGAAAAAAACATCGAAATACATTGCTCTTTGAAATTTTCCAAAAGTTTTTTCTTTTTTTAGAATAGTTTATGGAAAGACAAAAAACAAAGGACCTTCCGATGAATTTCAAAAGAATTTTCAGCATTCCCTGCTGCATTGGTCTACTATTTAGTTCAGCCAATGCACTTCCCACAGCAAAAGAAGTCTTCGCGAAAATGGGAATGGGTTACAACATCGGAAACACGCTGGAAGTTCCCATGAACCCATCCGCCTGGGGAAACGATTTTCCCACCCAGGAGCTGATCGATTCCGTCAAGTCCGCAGGTTTCAACACGGTCCGCATTCCCTGCGCCTGGTACAGCCATTCCAACGCCATCGCCGTAGATTCCAACTGGACACTTTATACTCCTAACGGTGACGAGAACACCATTAATGCCACCTGGCTGGATTCCGTAAAGACCGTGGTAGATTACGTAGTCAAGCGAGACATGTATGCCATCCTCAACATCCACTGGGATAACGGCTGGCTGGAAGACCATATCGGAACTTCCGTAGACGAAAAGATTAACGCCCGCCAGAAATCCTACTGGGAACAGATTGCCGCCAAGTTCAAGGATTACGATGAACATCTGCTGTTCGCCAGCACCAACGAGCCCGGCGAAAGTGGCGACGGACTGAAACAGGACAACGCCAACACACTGAAAGCCTATCACGAAACCATGATCAAGGCCGTTCGCAGTTCCGGCGGTAACAACGCTACACGCACCATCATCGTGCAGGCACCCGACACCGACGAAAACAAGGCTCACAATTACTTGAAGGGAAACTTTCCCGCAGACCCTGCCGGCACCGACTACATGATGGGAGAATTCCATTTCTATCCCTATACGTTCGCCTTGATGGAACAGGATGCTGACTGGGGAAACACCATACGTTACTGGGGCGAAGGCAACTACTCCACCACGGATGCAGCACACAATGTTAAGAAGGGGGCCTACGCCAGCCCCGAATACGTGGATTCCGTCTTCGCCATGCTAGGAGAAGACTTCAAGGACATTCCTATGGTCATTGGTGAATTCGGCGTCATCAAGCGTCTTGAATTGAAAGGTGAAGACCTGCGGCTGCATCTGAAGTCTCGTGCCGACTACTATGGCAGAATTGCGGAACTTTCCAAGAAGTACGGATTTGTCCCTTGCATCTGGGATACCGGTGACGAAGGCAACGGCAACATGACCATCATCCGCAGAAACAAGAACCGCGGCATCCTGGATTACGAAAGTCTGAACGCCATGCGTGCCGCTTATGGCCTGCCCAAGTTCGAAGGCAACTCCATCGACGCCCTGGTAGAAAAGAGTTTGGATAATAGCGACCGTGAAATGAAGGTGGTTTACAAAGCCCAGAGCGACACCGCAGAAACAGGAACTCTTAGCTACGGCTTTGCCGCCCAGGACTGGAGCCAATATACAGCCATGTCCTTTGACATCAAGTTCAAGGGATCCAGCAGCTCATGGTCTGGAGTAACCCTGTTCAACATGTCCGCGGATTGGAAATGGAACCAGGTGAGCCTTGGGGACTTTAATGACTTTACAGGCGAATGGCAGAATATCAAAATCGCCTTTGATGGCTCCTCGGAACCGGGCATGGATTTTGAAGACATTTCCAAGGTAGTAGCCATCGGCATCAATGTTCAAGGCGTAGATGTGGATGCCTCCCTGGAATTGGACAACATTATCCTGTGGAAGAAGGACGGCACCAAGGTAACGTTCTTGGACTTCAATGACAACAAGGAACTGAAGTGCGAAGGCATTGCCGTAGGCGGCCTTGCTCCCTCTACTGTAAACGGAAACACTGAAGCAATCACGCCAAGAGCAACAGCATCCGGAAAAACAACTTCCAGACTCATCGTCAACATCCACCGTGGTTCCGGTGTTTTCTTTAAGGAATCAACACCTCGAAACAGATCTCCCAGACTAATCAACCCCCTCGGTCAAAGCATACGGAGATAAAAAGAAAAAGAGCTGCACCTTCTGAGGTACAGCCCTTCATGTTTTTTGGTTCACTTGCAGCTCAAGCCTGCGATATTCAAAATCGCAGACGAGCCACACCAGTTACTTAACCGGACGAGCCTTATCAATACGTTCCTGCACGATAGCGTCGATGACGGCAGCCACGGTCAGGTTGAAGATGTCGTGGACAGAAGCTTCGGAGTCGGTGAAGTGGATGGGCTTCTTCAGACCCATCTGAACAGGACCGATGGATTCGCCAACGCCCATTTCCAGAAGCATTCTGTAAGTGGTATTTGCAGAGGAGAGGCACGGGAAGATGAGGGTATTCACGTCCTTGCCCTTGATGGTGTTGAACGGATACTTCTTGTCGCGAAGGTCCTTGTTCAATGCCACGTTCACCTGCATTTCGCCATCTACGGCGTAGTCCGGATACTGTTCGTGAAGAATCTTCACGGCATCACGCACGCTGCCTGCGGTACCGAGAGTAGAGCTCTTGTCTGCACCGAAGTTACCGTAGCTGAGCATAGCCATCACCGGTTCGTGGGCGAAGAACTTCACGGCGTCGTGCGTGAGCTTTGCAATGTCCACCAGGGTTTCGGTATCCGGGTCGCGGTTCACCAAGGTATCTGCCAGGAAGAAGGTACCCTTCTTGGTAGAAAGAATGTGGAGGGCGCCGAAGTGCTTGTAGTCTTCGCGGATGCCGATCATCTTTCTTGCAAGACTGATATTGGTAGAGAAGCTACTGTTAGAGCCGGAAATCAGGGCGTCTGCGTCACCGGTCTTCACCATCATCATGCCGAAGTGGTTGTGTTCCGGCATTTCGTAGGCGGCCTTTTCGAAGGTTTCGCCGTTACGGCCGTTTTCAGCAGCGTAAATTTCGGCAAACTTCATGCGGCGCTTGTATTCTTCCGGAGAACGGGGATTCACGATTTCGATACCGGAAACATCCAGCTTTTCGAGGGCGGCAAGTTCCTTGATACGATCTGCATTACCCAAGAGGATCGGGAATGCAATGCCTTCATCCTTAGCCTGGATTGCAGCCTTGATCATGTTGACGCTCAAGCCTTCGGTGAACACCACACGCTTCGGGTTGGTACGAGCCATGTTTTCGTATTCACGGATCAGCTTGTTGTCGTAGCCCATCATATCGCGGAGGCTGTTTGCATATGCGTCCCAGTCCTTGATTTCCTTACGGGCCACACCGCTTTCAATAGCAGCCTTGGCAACAGCGATGGAAACGTCGGTCAACAGACGCGGATCCAGCGGCTTCGGGATAATGTACTTGCGACCGAAGCTGAAACGTTCGGAGTTATAGGCGATGTTCACTACATCGGGCACCGGCTTGCGGGCGAGAGCGGCAATAGCGCGGACTGCAGCATGCTTCATGTGTTCGTTGATGCACTTGGCGCGAACGTCCAGAGCACCGCGGAAGATGTAGGGGAAGCCGATCACGTTGTTCACCTGGTTAGGATAGTCGGAACGGCCAGTTGCAAAGATTACATCTTCACGGGCGGAGGTAGCCACATCGTAGGAAACTTCCGGTGTGGGGTTTGCCAAGGCGAACACGATGGGGTTCTTCGCCATGGACTGGATCATTTCCTTGGTGAGGATGTTAGGCTTGGAAAGGCCAAGGAACATGTCTGCGCCCTTGATGGCTTCTTCCAGAGTCTTCACGTCGGTACGTTCGGTTGCGAAGAATTCCTTTTCCGGAGTAAGCTTGCCACGGCCCTTGTAGATGACGCCCTTGGAGTCCAGCATCACCACGTTTTCCTTCTTGACGCCGAGAGAGAGGTAAAGCTTGGTGCAAGCCACAGCAGCGGCACCTGCGCCGTTCACCACCAGCTTAATCTTGTCGATGTCCTTGCCGGCAATATCCAGAGCGTTGATCAAAGCGGCGCTGGAAATAATGGCGGTACCGTGCTGGTCATCGTGCATCACGGGGATGTCCAGTTCCTTCTTCAAGGTTTCTTCGATTTCGAAGCATTCCGGAGCCTTGATGTCTTCCAGGTTGATGCCACCGAAAGTAGGAGCAATACCCTTAACGATTTCGATAAACTTCTTGGGGTCCTTTTCATTCACTTCGATGTCGAAAACGTCCACACCTGCATAAATCTTGAACAGGAGACCCTTACCTTCCATCACAGGCTTACCACTAACGGCGCCAATGTCACCAAGGCCAAGAACAGCAGTACCATTGGAAATCACAGCAACCAGGTTACCCTTGCCGGTGTAGTCATAGGCTGCTTCCGGATTCTTTTCGATTTCCAAGCAGGGAACAGCAACACCCGGAGTGTAGGCCAGGCCCAGATCGGTCTGGGTGCTATACGGCTTGGTGGGAACGACTTCAATCTTACCCGGCTTGCCATTAGCGTGGTATGCGAGAGCCTTTTCTTCGAAGGTCATGATTTTCTCCTTGTGTAATTTGCGCGTATCCTAAATTACGCCTTAAGTCGGCGCCATATATAGCAATTTTTACTCATAATGTAAAGATTTGAAAAGTGGTACAAAACCCGTAAAAAACCGCTAATTTCGCCAGTTATGATGAAAAATAAAGGGTAGTTTTTTATTTTTATGCATTATGAGTGAAAATTGTCTTTTCTGCAAAATTATCAAGGGTGAAATTCCCTCCAAGAAGATTTACGAAGACGACGATGTATTCGCCTTCTACGATATCGCCCCCCAGGCTCCGGTCCACTTCCTCGTGATCCCCAAGAAGCACATTTCCAGCCTGATGGAAATGCAGGCTGAAGATTGCGAACTAGTCGGCAAGCTTTTGTTCCAGGCACAGCGTATCGCCAAGGAACTGGGTCTTGAAGAATCCGGTGCCCGCTTCGTATTCAACTGCAAGGAAGATGCCGGCCAGACCGTATTCCATATCCACCTTCACGTAGTGGGCGGACAGAAACTGGGTTGGCCTCCGTTTCCCGTCCAGCAGTAAAGCTGACTAGGCAAGATGATCAAGACTCGCGCGATCGTCCTTCATCGGTTTTCTTATAGCGATTCCAGTTTAATCGTTAAGGCCCTCACCGAAGAGAGTGGCATCGTGAGTTTTATCCTGAAAGGCGCCAAGCGCAAGGACTCCCCCTTCAGGGGAGCGCTGGATCCGCTGTCCCTTTCGGAAGTGGTCTACAGGGAAACCCCACAGAAGGCGGACGGATCCGCCCTGCAGTTCATCAAGGAGGCGACCCTCCTGAACTGGCGGGAAAATTTACGCAACGACCTGATGAGTCAGGCGGCAGCCCAGGTTATGGCGGAAATCGTCCTGAAATACGCCCCGCAAGGAGTCCCCCTTCAGGATGAATTCGTCCTGCTCAACTCCGCGCTGGACGAACTAAGCCAGAAAACGCCCCGCCAGGACGTTTTCGCCCGGTGGCTTCTGGACACAAGCGACCTGTGGGGCTATCATCTGGACCTTACGTCCTGCAGCAGGTGCGAAAAGCCTCTTCAGGAAGTAGCCGCGGATTTCCATCCGGAAACAGGCGGTCTCGTCTGTAAGGCCTGCCTCGGGATCGACACGCCCCGCGCAAAGCCAGAGACCCTGCAGGGATTATGGACCCTACATCACAACCAGTCCCTTTCCAGCGAGCAGAGAGCATTTGTGGAAAACGCCCTCCTCGCCTACCTTCGAAACCATATCGGCTTCCTCAAGGAACTTCATTCTATTCAATGGTTACAGGAGATTAGAAAACTATGCTCACCGCAAATGACATAATGCAAAAGAAAGTCAGAGGCGAAAAAGTATCCATGATTACCGCTTACGATTTCGCCTTCGCCCAGATGGCAGAAGCAGCCGGCATCGACCAGATCCTGGTAGGAGACAGTCTTGCCAATACTATGCTCGGCTATAAGAGCACCCGTGAAGTGGGAATGACCGAAATGCTGATCTTCGTTTCCGCTGTTTGCCGCGGCGCCCCGAACACCCATGTAGTCGCAGACATGCCCTACATGAGCGACGAAAATCCCCAGCTGGCCTACGACAACGCCCGCCGTTTCATGGACGCAGGCGCCACTTCCGTCAAGCTGGAAGGCATCAAGGAAGGCGTCTTCGAAAAACTTATCGCCAACAACATCCCCGTATGCGGCCACTTTGGACTCCTTCCCCAGACTGCGGAAAACTTCAAGCAGAAAGGCCGCACCGAGGAAGAAGCCACGCTGGTCATGGATTCCGCCAAGTTTGCCGACGAAGTGGGCTGCTTCGAATTCGTCCTGGAACACATCCCCGAAGAACTAGGGACCCTCATTACCAATCAGGTAAAGGCCGTTACCATCGGCATTGGCGGTGGAAAGTTCACCGATGGTCAAGTTCTTGTGATGCACGACGCCCTGGGCATGCATGATCGAAAGATTCCCCCCTTCGCCACCAAGTTCGTGGACATGTACAGCCTGGGCGTAGAAGGCATGAAGAAGTACATCGACCACGTCAATGGTAAACTCTAGCGCCTGAAACCAGAGTTTGTTCATCATCAAAGGTTCCGCAAGGGACCTTTTTTTGTTTACCTGCAGATAAAATAAGCTTGTGATCAAGGAAGTACGTACAAACTAAAACATCTATTTTGTATGAATTATCCTACGGAAAGCAGGATGTTTTCCCGATGCGTTCGTGAGGGCCATCACCTATAACAAAATTTTTCAGGCTCTTCATCAACATGTGTGGGTGGCTTCGCCACCCTTTTTTGTTGACTTTCGCCTAAATTAAACAAAAAATGGGCTATTTTCTAAAATTTAAT
>NZ_QGDU01000027.1 GCF_003149045.1 Fibrobacter sp. UWR4
TCTCGGTTAAGTCTCATCGCTTGTCCTTTTCTTGGTCGAAAACGCAAGTTAGAAACCTAACCATCCCTAGAATTCACTTTCTAGGGATTTTTTTTTGTTTTCAGCCTAGATCGGATTTACTTGACGATGAGAATCCGCGATCTTTAAAATGTAATGAAGCCCATTATAGAATATCAGGATTATCGCAGCTATATTTTTGACTATTATGACGAACGCCGGAAGGAATCTGATTTCTCCTGGCGTCGTTTTGCGGCCTTGGCTGGCTTTGCGTCGGTTTCCTATCTGAAACTGGTTTGCGATCGGAAGACGCGCTTGTCTGCGAAAAGTGCTCCGCAGGTTGCTGCTGCCATGAAACTTGTGGGCTATAAGTACCGCTACTTCATCTTGATGGTGGAATATGATAATGCCAAGGATCCTTCAAAGAAAGAAAAAATATTTCAGGAGATGATGTCTCTTGGCGAAAAACATCGTGTACACATCCAAAAGAAAAATGATTTCAACTATTTCGATTCCTGGCGAAATCCTGTAATACGTGAACTTGCTGCGGCTATGCCTAATGCAAGTGATGAACAAATTGCGGAAAAATGTTTGCCGGAAACAACTGCCGATGAAATTGCCCGAACTCTTGATTTTTTGTTGAACGAGGGCTTGCTCGTCAAGGATGAAAATGGGCTTTATCATCAGACGGGGAAGTTCTTGTCTACGGGACCCCTCGGTAATGTTCCCATGGCGGTGAAGAATATGCATCGGCAGATGGGACAGATCGCGTTGAACGCTCTTGATGAAATGCCCGAGTCGGATCGTCTCTTTAGCGGAGTTACCTTTGGACTTGCCGGTAATGCACTGAAAAAGATTGAGGAAGAACTTGCTCGCTGCAGGCGTAGAATTGTGGCGATTGCTACAGAAAGCGATGAAACTGAGCAAGTTTTTAGATTAAATTTACAGCTATTCCCTTTGTCCAAAAAAATTCATGAAAAAAAGTAAGACTTCTGTATTTGGTTTCCTGAGGTTTATTTGCCTGCAGATTTTTTTGTGTTTGCTCATCGTGTCTTGCGGTGATAAAGATGACAAAGGTGCTGGTGGTGCAACGGAAGAAACGAAGGGAATCGCCATTACGGATAAGGAAGTTGCGGGCGTATCTCAGAAGGGCCCGTTCCTTACGGGTTCTTTAGTCCATCTGTATGAATTGAACGGGATTGATTTTATTCAAACTGGAAAAAGTTTTGCTGGAAAGACAAACAGCGATAAGGGTGATTTTTCCATTTCGAAAATCAATTTGAAATCGCAATACGCCTTGCTTGAGGCTCATGGCTATTATCGCAATGAAGTGACTGGAAGTAAGTCCGTTAGCCAGATTACTTTGAATGCTGTAACAGATTTGGAAAATCGCGACCGTGTAAACATAAATCTGTTGACGCATCTTGCTTATGAACGCATCCGAGAACTTGTTCAATCGGATGAAGATGTTTCTGCTGCAAAGGAACAGTCTGAAAAGGAAGTTTTCTCTTCGTTCTACATTACAGGCGACTTTGCACAATTTGAAGATATGGATATCTTCAATGGTGGCGAAGGTGATGCCGCACTATTGGCCATTTCTGTGTTGATGCAGGGGGCGCGTAGCGAAGCGGAACTTAGCGAGCTTTTGGCTTTGTATGCAAATGACGTTGCTGTTGATGGAACTTGGGACGACGAAGAGTTGAAAGTCGATATTGCGGACTGGGCGGAAGCAGTGTGCTTGAAAGACCGCTTTGCTGGCATTCGCAAGAATGTGGAAAATTGGGGCTTTGGCCGTGTTCCTTCTTTTGAAAAATATGCAATGCGATTCTGGTGGTATAATTACGGGCTCGGTCTTTGCGAATTGAAACGCCAAGGCGAAATCAAGAAGAATCAGAATACAATCAGTAAAAATGCCGACGTCAGCTATATTTGCGAGGGCGAGTTTTGGCATCGACTGGAGGACTCAAGTTCTAGTACTGTAGAGGAATCCAGTTCCAGTCAAAAGGATGAATCCAGTTCATCGGAAAATACTGAATCTAGTAGTTCTGTATTGGAATCCAGCTCAAGCGTCGTGCCATCCTCCTCTAGCAAAGAGGATTTCTCTTCCTCGTCCGAAGAGTTGTCTTCTTCAAACGATATGAGTTCTTCATCCGAAAATATGTCGTCATCAGTCGAATTTTCTAGTTCATCGGTAGAGGCTTCTTCTTCGAGTGATTGCTATAGTGGTGATATTTCTACTTGGCCTACTGCTGAAGATGGAATGGTCGTTGTTGATTGTGATGCTAAACTTTATGTGTATGATGAAAGTGACGGCTGGCGGTCTTCTACAACGGAGTATGATCTTGAGTTGAAAATGGGTTGTACTGTTAAGCGTAATTTTAAACACGCTACTGTATATGATGAGGTTTTTGCTAGGGATGAAGTCCTTGTTTGTTTTGACCGAAAATGGAGTACCGCCGAAAGGTGGAATTGGGATTTACCCAAAGAAGCATATTTCAATGAAAATATTGATTACGGAACTATGACGGATTCAAGAGATGGACATGTTTATAGAACCACTATGATAGGGGGCCAAGTTTGGATGGCGGAGAACTTGAACTATTATGATGTGGATGCAATGCCAGAACTCGATGGACTCTCTTGGTGCTATGGAATGGTTGGCGCTCACTGTGACGTGACAGGAAGGTTGTATACTTGGTCTGCTGCGATTGATTCTGTACGTTTGTTTAAAGAATACGGAATTCAATGTGGAACGGATTCCCCTTGTGTGTTAAAAGGGGTGGTTGAAGAACCTTTACAGGGCGTGTGCCCTGTGGGGTGGCATTTGCCTACTAAAGACGAGTTTATTGCTATGAGGAACTTGACGGGTTCAAAAAACAAAAAAATGAAAACTGTCTTTGGTTGGGGCGATGAAGCTGATGATGAATTTGGAATTTCCCTAATGCCTGCAGGAATGCGAAATAATGAAGGGTATTTTTTGGATGTCCGAAATTTCGCTTACTTCTGGACATCAACGGGAAAGGAAGGCGAATCACGTCCTCGCCATTGCTTTCTGGGACATTCTGCAAATTTTACATGCGTAGACAACCGACCTCTCTATATTGGCATGAGCGTTCGTTGCGTGATGGACTGATTCCTAAATAGGTGTAAATTATGAAAATCTTCATCGTGATCCTTGCTTTAGCATCAGCGATCTTTGCGAGAAACTTTATCAATCCAGGTAAATTCTCGGTCGCTGTGCCTATGTCTGGCAACTCGACCGCGCTGGCTCTCTCTACGATTCCGGTTCTCCACGAGGGGAAATGGATCTGTCCGTATGCCGGTCGCATCGTATATCCGTACAAGAAAGATGAGGGATGCCCGAATCTCTTTATCTATCATCTGGTGGAAGTGAAACCAATCTTCGACGAAAGAAAGAATCGTTGGAAAGGCTTCATTTGTGGATATGACCAGAACATTTCGTATGGTATGACTCAGGTGGTTATTGAAAACGTGAGACAAGATTGTCCCGATATCCTGGTCTCTACCGGCGGGTATAAATTCGTCGACTCACTATTCTATGACTTTGACGACGAAATGGATGTATACTTTGACAATGGAAATATCACCAAACAAGAACTGGAAATCAATGAAGATGTTTTGGAGCAATTTCCGGTGTATCGTAAGCAGCTGCAATATCGTAAAGAATACAACCGGCGACACAAAAGACTGGAGAAAAAATATTTCTAGTTATTGGCAGCGCACCAGCACTTTTTTCTTTTGCAAGAAGTCGATGCATTCTTCGGCGGTGGCCTTGTTTGAATCAAAGAGGAAAATGCGGCCGCCGTTGGGGTCGCCCATTTCCTTCAGCTTCATGATGCGGACGTAGCCAAGTTCCAGGCTGCCTACGTAGCCGGTGACGTAATCGGGGTCGTCGCTGATGCAAAGTTCTGCAACGATGCCGGGAGCGTTTGCCACCTTGGTGGCAAGGACGATGGCTTCGTTAAAATGATTCTTGTTGGCGCTGGGGGCGGCTCCGATTTCGCGGGCGTCCACGGTGTTGGACTTTAGAGCGTCCATGTAGGTGGCGCGCACGCCGCGTTCCTGGTTTGGTTCCAGGCGGTTGCCGGTGCGGATGTCGTACAGCATGGCCCCGCGCATGGGGAAGGTGGCGCGGAGAAGTTCCGGGAGCTTTTCGCGGATACCGGCCGCAGCTTCTCCAACCAACTCGAATGCTTTATCAAGGCCTTCCTGCCAGGTGTCAACGTCGATACGGGTCACGGGAAGCGCATCCAGAATCTGGATTTCTTCTTCGGGGACTTTCTCGATCTTGATGTTGATTTTGTCGGGATCGCCCTTGGGGTGTTTCATGGCGCGGCGCACCATGGCCTGGCAAACTTCTTCTACAGCGTCACGAGTGACGATGCGTTCTGCACCGGAAATATGCTGCTCGCGGGTGGGGCGACTTCCGTCTGCAAGAACTTCGGCGGTTTCGTCCTCGACCTCTTCGGAGGCGCGCATTTTTAAGCTGTAGTAATCCATAATTTTTCCAAATTGAAATTTAGAAAAATATGGCTGGTTGAATTTTGTGCGATGCTATTTTTTGAAAATAGATGTAATCGCCAAGGTGTCTTTGGTGTCATCCTGAGAAATAATCAAGTTCCAGGTGATTGTGGTATCATTTTCTGGATGGAATCCGTTACTAAACGAGTAAATTTTAGGAGTTGGGACGCTTATGGGATAGTGATTTATGGGAAAAGAAGTTGTTATTCCTATGATAGGTAGTGGATTAGCGAACGCAGATTTTGGTAGCCCTTCAAAGGTCAAGGTTCCATAAACTTGAACATTGAGAGTAGTGTCTGCAGGAATTTCTTTGAACTTTTCTCGAATGGCGCTAGTGTCTGCTTTCGGAGCTTCGGCTTTATAGGGAATTACGTTGGTTGCTAAAGCGTTTTCGCCATAGTTAACGAAAATGGTATCTCGATGAATGATGTTCGTGTGGATTGTTTTTGTGGTATATGTGGTGTCGTAAAGAAATTCTTGGTCGTAGCAAATCTTTGGACAGGTGTCACATGTGTCAATGGGAGTTAATTGAGGATAGTTATAGACAACAACAACTGGTTGAAGGCCAAGATCGGGATATGTTGTGAGGAATCTAAATGAATTGCAAGAAGTAACCTTATCTCCATCAAAATAACATTTGGTGGAAACTGTGTCCGTAGTCAAGGTGTCCAATGTTCCAAGGGAATCTTTCTCGTACACGAAACTGATGTATTGTTGACTAGTTTCGGTGGTATCGTACATGGTGTCTGTATAGACTGTAATTTGATGCCGTATCGTGTCGATAACGGTTTTGTCGCAAGGCCTTGCCTCCCAACTTGTCTGGCTGTTTGATGATTGACTATTCTGGGTGCTGTTTGGACTTGCGGAATTGTCATTGCCGCCACAGGCTATCAAACCTGCAATAAGTGCGAGCATTCCGATGAAAGTGAAATTTTGTTTGTAACTCATATTTATTCCTCCTAATTTAAAGATAAACTTATTTCAGAAGGGAAATACGGGAAAGATGTAAGTCGCAAAAGTCCGTGAAAGGAATCACGAACTTTTGTGGCTACTCGTGGAATTCGTCGTCGTTTACGGGGCCAGGTTCGCACTGGCCTATCATCTTGATGGCTTCGCAAATCTGGTCGATTTCTGCGTCGCTTGTGATGAGGGGCGGCATGGTGTAAACGTAGTTACAGAAGGGGCGGAGCCACACACCAGTCTTGCGAATCACGCGAAGGATGTCATCGCTGGTGGGGATTGCCTTCAGTTCCAGGCAGCCGATGGCTCCGAGAACACGGACATCTGCGGCGTTTTCCAGATTGCGGAGAGGTTCCAGGTTGGCGCGAAGGCGGCTTTCGATTCGGGCGACGTTCTTTGCGTAGTCGCGGCTTTCAAACAGATTCAGGCTTGCGATGCCTGCGGCACAGGCCAGCGGGTTTGCCATGTAGGTGGGCCCGTGCATAAAGGCGGAAATCTTGCTGTTGGTGATGGTGTCCGCCACCTTCTCGGAAGCGACACAGGCAGCCATGGTGATGTGGCCGCCGGTAAGAGCCTTGCCGATGGTCATGATATCCGGGAGAATCCCGTCGCAGTTTCCATCGGCACTCTTGGTGTGATCCATGCCCCACTTGGGACCGGTGCGGTAAAAGCCTGCGGCGATTTCATCGAAGATCAGCAGAATGCCTTTTTCGTCGCACAGCTTGCGCAGTCTCTTTAAGTAGCCTGCGTTATAAAGCCACATGCCGTTTCCGCCCTGGAAAACGGGCTCGCAGATAACTGCTGCGATTTCATTTTCGTGCTGGTTGACAACTTGTTCCATCGAAACAAAATCGCGGTCGTCCCATTCACCGTCGGCGCGGCAGTTGGGGCGTTCTGCAAAATAATGCTGCGGCATGATTCCGCGGAACAGCGTATGCATTCCATCGGGGTCGCTTAAAGCCATTGCACCTGCGGTATCTCCGTGGTAGCCGCCCTTCAGGGCCACTAATTTGCAACGCTCGGGCTTTCCCAAGGCGAACTGGTACTGCACTGCCATCTTGGCGGCGCATTCAACGGCGATGCTGCCAGAGTCGGCGTAAAAAATCTTGTTGAGACCCTTGGGCAAGAACTTCACCAACTTTTCCCCAAGTTCAATGGCGGGCTCGTGAGTGAATCCGCCGAACATCACGTGACTCAACTTTTCGCTTTGCTTGCGTATGGCTTCCGTAATTTCTGGCGCGTTGTGGCCGTGTGCCACGCACCACCAGCTGGAAACAGCGTCAATCAGTTCCAGACCGTCGGCGGTGCGGATCTTTGTGCCTTGCGCAGACTTTGCCAAAAAACGTGCGGGAGTATTCTTTAACGCCGCATAGGGGTGCCACAAATGTTCTGCGTCAAAAGCCAGAAGTGAATTGGTGTTTGTCATTGGTTCGCACTTTTAAAGAGATCACTTAAACAACTGGAAATCAGGATTCTTTGTTCAGGCTTGAAGCAAGCGATGAAGCGTTCCAGGTGTTTTTTTTGAAAAATCAGGATTGTATTCAAACAATTTGGCAATGTGCATTTCACGGTCGTCCAGAATGCCGTCCTTGAAGTTGCTTGCGATCAGGAGAAGCCTTGCATAAGGAATTTCTGGATGGAACATGAGAATCTGTTCCGTCACTTTCTTGCAAGAGTTGTAATCGCCCTGCATAAAATAGATGAATGCCTTGGCCACGAACTGGAAAGGCAGATGTAAGGGGCTTGGGATGAGCTGGTTGTATAAATCGAGCTGCTTTAATGCATCCTTATTTCTGCCTACGATGGAATACATCTGGGAAAGCAGTCGGCGGCAGACAATGTGCAGGGGGCTATTTACATGGATGATGGATTCGAAATAATCAATGGCGATTTTTTCGTTGCCCAGGAACATGCTGTAGAGCGCCATGGAGTACAGGGAGTAAATCGATGAGGGGTTCTCTCTCATGATTTCCATGGCGATTGCTCCCAGTTTTTGGGTGCACTCTTCGTTGTCAATCCAGTTCTCGGTAGATGCCGCGTAATAGATTGTGGATAGGGCCGCGGAAATAAAGTCTTTATGGAATCCTTTGGAAAAAATATCCTGCAACTTCTTTTCGCAATCTTCAAATTCCGCTTTGTTGCGATTTTCCATCTTCATGATGGTTGCACAGGAGGTGTACAACCATTGCGGTGTCGCATTGGGTGTAGACTTGTAAGTTTCTGCTGCGGAAAGAATGATATGACGGAACAGCTGGATGGAAATCTGGTCGGTGTATTGCTTGATGTCTTCGCTGCTCTTTATTTTTTGCAGAATGGACCATAGGAGTGCATCGCTATTCTTTTGCTGTAAGGCGATGAACAGGGATTCTTCCTCACTTTGGGGCGTCGCCAACTTAATCAGATAATCGCAGTCGTCGTTGTATTCGTCGATTTGGCAAATCTTGATATGGAATACACTGCAACCCTGTAATTCCTCGACGATGGAAAGGAATAGGGTGTGTGCCAGCGGGAAATCACTGAAATCGTCATTATGGCAAAAAGCAAGCTTGACTTCCTGCTGAGAATCCTGCGACTCCTGGGAATCCAGGGTGACCGAAACTGCTTCGGTTCTGTTGGTTACTTCCAGGATTTTGTAGATGTTCGCAAGATGGACCTTGACGGTATTTGTAGAGATATTCAGGGCGAAGCAAATTTCACTGTTGGTTAACCCTTTACGAAGGAGACTGAGAATCTCCTTCTGACGGCTAGTCAACTCCTGTTTCTTCTTCGCTTCTCCCATTATGCCAAATTTAATCAAAATTGGAAATAACATTTCTTACTTGATTATTACGTAATCTGCAGAAAAGGAATATTTTAAACATATTCCTACAATGTCTATAGGAAAATAAAATCTATTATTCTATATTTCCTATAGGAATCGCCAATATCCTATATTTGGCTTGAATATTTAAATCGGGAGTCTCCATGACCCTTCAACAGTTGCGCTACGCCATCGGTATTGCCAAGGTGGGTTCCTTCAACAAGGCCGCCGAAGCCCTGTTCATTTCCCAGCCTTCCCTGACTGCCGCCATTCACGACCTGGAAGAGGAAATCGGAATTGTCATTTTCAACCGCTCCAGCCGCGGCGTGACCCTTACTCCCGAAGGTGAAGACTTTATCGCCCAGGCAAACCAGCTGTACCATCATTACGAAACGGTCCTTGAAAACTACAGCAAGGCGGAACAGAAAAAGAAGAAGTTCGCTGTTTCTACCCAGCATTACTCCTTTGCGGTCAAGTCCTTTGTGGATCTGGTGAAGCGTTACAATATCGATGATTACGAATTCGCCATTCGTGAAACCAAGACCAAGGACGTCATTGACGATGTTGCCGCCCTCAAGAGTGAAATCGGCATTCTGTATCTCAGTGATTTTAACCGCAAGTACATCACGTATTTATTGAAAGAGCATGACCTGGAATTCCATAAGCTCATCGACTGCCATGCTTACGCCTACATGTGGAAGGACCATCCCTTGGCAAAGAAAAAATCCGTGAACTTGGATGACCTGAGTCAGTATCCGTGCCTCTCTTTTGAACAGAGCGAAAGTGGCAGCTATTACTTCGCCGAAGAGATTCTCAGTACCAACGAGTACCACAAGACGATTAAGGCCAATGACCGTGCCACCATGCTGAACCTGATGGTGGGCCTCAATGGATATACGCTATGCTCCGGTATTATCAGCGAAGAGATCAACGGTTCCGATTATGTGGCCGTTCCCTTCAAGGACGCCAAGGGCGAAGATGACCGTACCATGGAAATCGGCTATATCACGAAGAAAAACTTCATGCTCAGCACGATTTGCCGGTTCTACATCCAGGAGATGGAGAAATACCTGCAGGCCTATACTCCGGCAAGGGGTTGAATTGGGTTCTAAATCGTCGCAATTTGCAAAAATAGGGGCCAAAAACCCCGTTTTTTTTTATTTTAGGCCATAATGTGACGAAATTCACATTGGGTTTTGATAAAATGTCCATAAGGATTTGTTTGGGTTGGTATTTTTTCGAGTCCGCATAGTCTATCTTAATGTTTGTAAAGATATAACAACGAAAGAAGAAGAAAATTATGGTTACTTTCTCTGACATTGCGGACTATCGCGACTTCTTGAAGGACTATTACGACCGTAAAAAAGCCGAGATGCCCTTCTATAGTTATCGTATGATGGGCGACAAGCTGGGCTTGGACTCCAGCTATCTCTACCGTGTGCTTCAGAAGAAGCAGCATCTCCCCGCCCATGCTCTCCCGGCCGCCAAGGATATCCTGGCCCTCTCTGGCCGTGAAGCGGAATATTTTGACCTGTTGTTCTCCGCTGCAGTTACCAAGGACAAGGCTAAGCGCGAAGAAATCATGGCTAAGGCTCTCGCACTTCGCGATGTGGAACGCCACAGCCTGCAGGCCGCAGAACTTAAACTCCTGGAAAACTGGTGGATTCCTGCTGTTCGTGCCTACCTGGACTTGAATGGCGGCGTGGTGAATATCAAGCAGATTGCCCGTGAAATCTGCCCGCCCATTACCGAAGCACAGGCTCAGGAAGCAATCGATACTTTGTTGGAAGTGGGACTTGTCAAGAAGATGGCGTCTGGCCGTCTTGCCCTGACTGAAGCCCATTTGACTGTTGGTGGCCCCGAAAAACGTGCCGCCATTGGCAAATTCCAGAAGCAGGTGCTTGCTTTGGCTAGTGATTCCATTGACAACCTTCCTGCAGAGGAACGAAATATTTCTACACTTACCCTGTCGGTCGATCAGGCGTGCTTTGATGATCTCCGCGATATGCTGAGAGAATTCCGCCGCCTGGTCCAAAAGCGAGTTGATAGCGCTAAGAATACTGATAGGGTGATGCAACTCTCTATGGCCTTCTACCCGGTTGCCCGTAAGGGTGGCGTGGGGTCTGCCGATAAGACGGAGGCTGGCGAAAAGGAGACTAAATGATGAAACGGGTGTGGAAAATTGGATCTGTCGTGGTAGCGTCCGCTTTGGGCGTGACCATGCTGGCGTGCTCGACGAACACTGCCGGTACGACCTTCGAGACAGAAAATGATATTGCACTTACCGTTCTGAATAGGGACGGGTCTCCTGCAGCCAATGCTCGGGTGCTGGTCCGTCGTGTTGACTATGTAGCCGGCTATGTTGATCGTGATACTGATGACACTTATGGTGTTGAAGGCGAATCCCCCATTGGCGCTATGGATACCACGCTCGGTATCTTCAATGCGGAAACCGACGCCAATGGTCAGGTCTCCATTAAGGCGAGGATGAAGCCCACCAGCTATGTGGTGGAAGTTCGTGGCGAAACGGATAAGGCCATCTCTCGTGTGTCTGTTACCGAGAAGGATACCCTTTATCCTCTCGAAATAAAGCTTGCCGCTCCTGGTTCCGTTTCTGGTAGGGTTTACCTGCCTAACGGTGTCCGTACTGCTAGTGTGGGTGTCCAGGGTGTTGATTATGTTGCTCAGACCGATACTTTGGGTAACTTTACTTTTGAATCCCTGCCCGAAGGCACCTTCAATGTGGTTGGCTATGTCCTTAGAGACGCCGGCTCCAACATGGGGGACGAAGAAGATCGTCGTAAGGCTTTGCAGAACATCGGTTTCAAGTCTACCAGTGTTAAGTCCGAAAAGGAAACTTCTAACATTGCGATTGGTACCGCTCCGTTGGACACCACCGTCGTTTATCCTGAATACTTGTTCGAAAACTTTGAAAATGGTGTTTCCGGCTGGTATAAGAACTATTCCAAGTATTCTAATGCAGACCTGTCTGCTGACGATGCTGGTAAGGGTCGCGAGGGTAAGGCCGCTCACTTCGTATATTCCAATGACTCCCTGTATAGCTGGGCTCTCATGGGTTACGGATTTGTTGAAATGCAGGACTTCTCTAGCCTGGATTCCATTGTGCTTTGGGCACGCGGTACCGTCGATAACGATACAACCCAGTGGATTAGCGTTTCCATGGACGTCCTTCTGGATGAACCGGATAGCGCTGCGGGTCTCATCGAAGGTAAGGCTTGGGCTCACATCAATGTGAACAATCAGTGGAAGCGCATCGTGGTTACCCCGGCTGACTTCAGGGATTCTACCGATACAAACGGTGGCAACCTGGGTTGGAATGCGGTCAAGGACCATATCACCAACTTCAATATCTTTGGTGGTGGCAAATCCAAGGAAATTTGGATTGACGACATCGAGTTCCACGGAGTTGAGGACTTCGACCGACCGTTATAAGATGCAGGGGGCTTTGCCCCCTGGACCCCTTTCCCAAATGTTTGGATGCAGGGGCTTCGCCCCCTGGACCCTTTCCTGAATGTTTGGATGCAGGGGCTCCGCCCCCTGAAATTCTTCTTGTACTTTTATGGTTCTATGGACAATCTGTCCATGGGACTTTTTTAATGCTTATATGAAATATGGGTTATGGGGATTAGATTATAGATGGGGCGGAATAGTCCGTCTCAATTGTGGATGTGTTTTTTATGAATATTTTTAAAAAAGTAGGTGGCGCCTGCCTTACTGCAGGTCTTGTCACGTTCGGCTTGGCCGATAATCCCCTTTCTACCTATCATTATCTGGCTGACCCCTCTGCCGCTTCCGATGGTGATACTTTCTACGTCCTGACTGACGTGGATGACTATTCTCCTCAAAAGAACTACGACTATGATATTGTGGGTCTGAATGCGTTCTCATCCGAAGATATGAAGAACTGGACTGACCATGGCATGATTTTCCGTTCCAAGCGTGAGTTCGGTACTTATCCTAACAACACCTGGGCTTCCGGCATTGCCGTCCATAAGGGCCGTATTTACATTGTGTACCCCCAATGGCGCCAGCGGTGTGGGTATGATTTCTGCCGACGATATTGCCGGCCCCTATCGTGATCCTATCAAGGAAACTCACGGCGTAGAATACATTGCCGCCCACTATGGTTCCAGCGTTATTGGTGGGTGCGATCAGATCGCTCACTGTTTTGACCCGGGTATCTTCATTGAAGAAGATGGTACCGGCTATGTGATTTTCGGCGGTGGTGAAAACAACGACCGTAAGTATGGAAACAACCTGGATATTGTCAAGTTTACGGATAATAATGGTAAGATTACCGTAGATAAGAATTCCCTTAAGAGAATTTCTGCCCCCGGTTCTTTCGAAGCACCCTACATTCATAAGAAGGGTAGCACCTATTACCTGAGTTTCAATACTCTGCCCCAGAAGATTGATTACAGCATGTCCAACAGCATCACGGGTCCTTATACTTTCGTGGGTACCGTGATTCCGGGCATTGCCGCAGTACCTGATGCCCATAACGAAGGTGGTAACAACCATCAGGGCTTTGCTGAATTCAAGGGCAAGTGGTACGCCGTTTATCACGATCGTCGCTTGGTTACTGCAGACGAACATCCGGGTTCCTGTACCCAGGCGGGCGTTTGCACCAACAGTCCCAACAAGGAAAACCATCGTAGTGTTTCCATCGATGAGTTGACCTGGAATGGCGACAAGATGAATCAGCTGACCTTCACCCGCGAAGGACCTAAGCAGATCAAGAATTTCGATCCCTACCGCACTTACAAGGCTCTTACCAGCTCCAAGCAGCGTAACGTCCGCAGCCGTACCGACTGGACCAAGGGCCAGCCCGTAAAGCATGTGCTGACTCCGCTGGGAACCAAGACTTCCTGGATCCGCGTCACTGGCGTAGACTTTGGCAAGGGTGCAGAAAACCTCCGCATCAAGGCCGCTAACGTTGGCGAAAACAACAAGGTGGAAATCCGCATTGGCAGCGAAACCGGTACTTTGGCAGGTTCTTGCGAACTTGCAAAGACCAGCGGCTGGCAGGCCTATACCGATAACGATTGCGAAATGAAGGGCCTTTCCGGCGTTGTGGATCAGGTGTTCTTCGTGTTCAAGGGCGCCAAGGACTCTACCATGGGCATTCTGGAATGGGAATTCCAGGGCGCCAAGCGTGAACCTGAACCCCAGACCGCTCACAATGCTTCCAAGACTCCCTGGCCGGTTCCGGGTGTTGTGCAGGCCGAAGACTTTGACGATCCGGGCTATGGCGCAGGCAACGACTCCTACTACGAAGACGATACCGACAACCATTCTTGCACCGATGCCGGCAAGGAAGCCGAATGCTCCAAGTATCGCGACGGTACCGGCGTAGATATTTACAAGAAGAGCGAAAAGAAGACCGTGGTTGGTTACATCAGAAAGGGAGAATGGCTTGAATACTCCGTGAATGCCGCTGCCGCTGGTGATTATACCATGTTCATTGCGGCCGCTTCTAATGGCGGTGCAAGCCTCACGGTTTCCGTCAATGGCGATGAGGCTGGCGAAGTTACTGTTCCTGCAGCAACTTCCTCTAGCGAAGAAGAAAACTATGATGACTACAACAAGGTTTCTACCAATGTTACCTTGAAGGAAGGCGTGAACATTATTCGCATCACTGCAGCTGCAGACTGGTTCGACCTTGACTACTTCAACCTGGTGAAGGGCAAGGATTCCGAGGATGATAATCCTCTTGGTGAACAGGTTGTTGTTCCCGCAGATACTTCTGACAAGGATCCTCTGGCAATAGGTTTGCGCACAGATCTTCGTCTGAATCTTGGCGCTTCCGCTGAATACCATGTGTTCGACCTTCAGGGCCACAAGCTGGGTTCTGTTCGTTTCGAAGGCACTGGTGCCGTTCTGGCTTTGAAGTCCGCCGGCTTTGCCAAGGGTGTTTATATGCTTAAGCAGGTCAATGGCTCCAGGCAGATGATGGTAAGCACTTCCAAGTAGTTCCTGTGGGTGCACCTAAGACTTAAAAGTCGTTCTCTCTCGTTTTAAGAAGCCTCCCGACAGTCGGGGGGCTTTCTTGTGTTTTGAGGATGTCATTGTCAAATTGTCCATAGTAAGTGTGTTTTGACTAGGAATATTTGGTTAAATGTTGGGTAATTTATAAGCGGGAGATTCTGTGTGGTGCAGAATCCTAATATGGGATGACATATGAAACAGATTTTTAAGGGTGCTTTAGCTCTTACGGCTGCTTTTGGCTTGGGTTCTACGGCATTTGCCTACAACCCGATTTCTACCTATCATTACTTGGCAGACCCCGGTGCGGCCGCCGATGATGAATACTTCTATATCATTACGGACTCCGATGATCCGGCTGCTTATAATGCAACGGGCTATAATATTAAAGCTCTCTATGGTTTCCGTTCCAAGGATATGCAGAACTGGACCGACTTCGGCATCATTTATGATGCCCGCCAGGTGAGCGGTATCAATGACATTTGGGCTGCAGGCATTGCCGCTGATTCCAAGACTGGCAAGCTCTATATTGTGTTCCCCGATGGCGGTGGTGGCGGCATTGGCTATATCAAGGCTGACAGCATGGCTGGTCCTTGGTCCAATGCGGTTGGCCGAGGTAGCGACAAACTTGTGGGCGGTCGTAACGGACTTATAGGCTGCGATGGCGTTTCCTGGTGCTTTGATCCGGGTATTTTCATCGATGACGACGGCACCACCTATGTAACATGGGGTGGTGGCGAAAGCGCTAGCCGCCCGAATACCGACAACTTTGACGTGGTGAAGCTGAATGACGCCAAGGATGCTCCGGTGGGTAATGGCTCCCATGTGAAAGTGAATGGTCTTTCTACCCGTAAGATGCTGGAAGCTTCCTACATCCATAAGCACAAGGGTACTTACTATTTCTCCTACAGTACCGGCTGGCAGCAGGGTGCACCTACCATCGACTATGGTATGGGTTCTAGCCCCATGGGTCCCTTCACCTGGAAGGGTACTATTCTTGGCGACCCCAGCATGAATGGCAAGAGCATCAACGGCAACAACAATCATCACGGTATTGCCGAATTCAAGGGCCATTCCTATGTGGTTTATCATGATCGCCGTATTGCCAAGGGCCATGACGGTCTTGAAATTATTCCTGCCGATGACGGTAGGCCCAATCCGGATCCGGGTTATCACCGTAGTGTTTCTGTAGACGAAATGTTCTACAATGCCGACGGTACCATCAAGCAGGTGGTTTGTACCAACGAAGGCCCGAAGCAGATTGAAAACTTCGATCCCTATGACTGGTATCCGGCTCTCACCAGCTCCAAGCAGAAGGGCGTTCGCAGCCGTTCTCTTTATGCTCCTGGCAAGGTTTCCGGAAGCCTTCTGCTTCCTCTCGCCAGCCGCAGCGAATCCTGGATTCGTGTTTCCGGTGTTGACTTCGGTAAGGGTGCAACAGGCTTCTCCGTAGAAGCAGCAAGTACCGCCGACAACAACAAGATTGAAATCCGCAAGGGCTCTGCAACAGGTACTCTTGCTGGTACCTGTACCTTGAAGAAGACTGGTTCCAAGACTTCCTTTGCAGAAACCTCCTGCGATGTGGATGGACTCTCTGGCATTGTAGAACAGTTGTTCTTGGTATTCAAGGGCTCTCAGGATTCTACCATGGCTATCAAGGGCTGGGGCTTCGAAGGCAGCGGCAAGACTCCTCCGGAACCGCAGAAGGCTTTTGGCGGCAAGGCCTGGGCTATTCCTGGCACCATTCAGATGGAAGATTTCGACGTGCCGGGTACTGGCCGTGGCGATGAATATGCTTCCTACAGTGAAAATGACGAAGAAAATCATGGCGATAGCGACTACCGTAAGGAAGACGCTCCGTCCGTTGATCTTTACAAGAAGTCCAACAACCGCATTGTGGTGGGCTACATCCAGAAGGATGAATGGCTGGAATATACCGTGAACGTTGCAAAGGCTGGCGATTACACCATGTTTGCCGCTGTAGCTTCCGACGGAGGCTCTTCCTTCAAGCTTTCCATGGACGGCAAGGACATTACCGAAGAGGTGAAGGTTCCTGCAGCCAAGAAGGAAGAAGGGGCTGAACAGAACTTCGATGACTACAACAAGGTAAGTGCAAATGTTAGCCTCACTGCAGGTGAACATGTCCTCCGCTTTACCGCAACCGCCGACTGGTTCGATATCGACTACATCAATTTCGTCGAAGGTAAGGATGCGAAGGACGATCTGCCCATTAATCCTCCTCAGGATTCTATCCCGACTGTTGTGAATCCCAGTCCGGATGATTCCACTAAGGATGCGATTCTTGGTCAGAGCATGAAGCTGGATATTCAGGGCAAGACCGTGTTCGAAGTCTTTGACATCCATGGTAACAAGATTGCAAGTGTAATCGCCTCTACTATGGTGGAAGCTGCAAGCAAGTGGCAGAAATCTGCTGACACTAAGAACGCTCAGGGCGTAAACTTGATTCGCAATAAGGCAACCGGCATGGTTTCCAAGGTGCGTGTAGCCCGCTAAAAAGTCTCTATAACACATCCAAACAGGAAGCTCCTCGGGAACCCGAGGGGTTTCTTTTTTTCAAAAAACGCTTGTTCTTGCCGTAAAATGGCGTTTTTGGCATTGATAAATTGTCCATAACAATTCCAGATGGGATTATTCGCTTTGGGATAAACAAGGGTATCTTTAGATTAGTGGTTGTGGTTAACCGCGATGGGATGTGTATTATGAAAAAGAATTGGAACGGCGTATGCCACTTTGTTTTGGGCGCAAGCCTGGTCGCAGGCCTCTTCGGTCTTGCAAATGCTTCCACAGTAAATGTCGACTTGAGCGAAGAACATCAGGTGATTCGCGGCTTCGGCGGCATGGTTCACAATACCTGGCAGGGAAATGCCGGTCTTTCTGAGGCTGACGCAAAGATTGCCTTCGGTACAGGAGACGGAACCTTGGGCCTTAACACCCTCCGTATTCCGGTAAATGGCAACAAGAATGACTTCGGCAAGGAAGTACAGGCTGCCAAGTGGGCCAAGAAGTATGCTGGCGATGATTTTATTCTTTATGCTACTCCGTGGACTTCCCAGTATGCAGGCGGTAACCAGCATATTGCGGCATCCAACTATCAGAACTATGTGGACCACCTGAATAGCTTTGCCGAATACATGAAGAACCAGGGCGTTCCTCTGTATGGTCTTTCCATCAGTAACGAACCGGACTGGTGCCATGAATGGGCTTGCTGGTCTGCTGACGAAATTTACAACTTCACCAAGAACTATGCCGGCCAGATGCGTAAGCACGGCACCAAGGTGATTTCTACCGAATCCTTTGCCTATGCAAAGAACATGTACGATAAGGTCCTGAATGACGCCAACGCCCTGAAGAACTGGGACATTCTTGGTGCTCATTTCTATGCTAGCGACGCAAAGACTGCTGATTCCTGGTTCCAGTACTCTCTCGCTGACCAGAAGAAGGTGGAACGCTGGATGACCGAACACTACACCGAAAGCCAGGGCAGTGGCAACTACTGGCGCACCGTGATGCGTACCGGTGACCAGGCCAATGCTTCCAAGGTGGATACTGTTCGTGCCATGGACGTTGGCTACGAAATCCACCGTGCCATGGTGGTGGGTAACTTCAATCAGTATACCTGGTGGTACATCCGTCGTTGCTACGGCCTGATCATGGAAAAGGACTTTGGCAACAAGCTTTCCATTCCTTCCAATGAAATCGGCAAGATTTCCAAGCGCGGCTACATCCTTTCCCAGTTTGCGCGCTTTGTGCGCCCGGGTGCCATCCGTGTAGGTGCAACTGCAAAGCCTGAAGATCACGTATTCGCTTCTGCTTATAAAAGTGCCGATGGCGACTCTACCATCGTGGTTCTCGTAAACCGCGATTTCAAGAACGCAAAGACTGTGACTGTGAATGTGAAGGGTGCTGACATTGAAACCTTCCACATGTACACCACCAGCGAATCCAAGAACGCCAAGTACGAAGGTGAAATTGAAGTGAAGAACGGTTCCGCTACCATCAAGATGGAATCCGGCTCTTCCAACAAGGACTGTATCGTAACTCTCGTTGGCGTTGGCCCCCAGATCGTAATCCCCCAGGAACCTCATAACGCTACCAAGACTGCTTGGGCAATCCCGGGCAAGATCCAGGCTGAAGACTTTGACATTCCGGGTGCAGGCAAGGATGAAAATGGCAATAGCAACGCATCCTTCTACGAAAACGATTCTGAAAACCATGGTGACAGCAAGTATCGTGCAGAAGACGCCGCTAGCGTTGATATCTACACCAAGAAGTTCGGCGACGTGATTGGTTACAACCAGGCCGGCGAATGGTATGAATACACTGTTGATGTGAAGAAGGATGGTGACTACACCATGTTCTCTTACGTGGCATCCAGCAACGGTACTGCAAGCTTCCAGATCTTTATGGACAACAAGGCCATTACCGATACCATCGTTGTTCCCAAGACTGTGACTGCAACCGAAGGCGATTTCGATGAATTCGGCAAGGTTCAGAGTAACGTGAAGCTTACTGCTGGTAAGCATGTCATGAAGTTCCTGGTCACAGGTGACTGGATGGATGTTGACTACTTCACCTTCGTGGAAGGAGCTAATGCTACCGATCCGGAGCCGGATGTTGAAGATCCGGAACAGCCGGGTGAAAATCCGGGCGAACAGCCCAGCGTTCAGCCGACTGATCAGCCTGTCGATTGTGAAGGTGAAGATTGCAAGACCGGTATCGCAAACGTCAACTTCAACGTGGCAAGCGCCCGTAACTATAGCGTGTTCGACTTGAACGGTAACCTGATGGGTGAATTCCAGGCTATGGGTACTGCAGAAATTCAGAAGAAGACTTCCGCTCTCGTCAAGCAGTCCGGTTCCTACCTGGTAAAGTCCGGTAACATGACCGCTCGCGTGAATGTGAAGTAATAAGAAATTCCATAAACCAAAACACCAAATACCAAAAGGGCATCCCGAGTAAAATCGGGATGTTCTTTTTTAGTCTAGCGTTTGCGGAGGCTTGCGAGAGCGAAAATGAGAGAGACTGCGATACCGATGTGGGGGAGATAGGCGGGGGTGCCGATTGTGCAAGCTGCGGAAAGAATTGCGGGAATCAGTCCGAATAAACCACCGATGCATACTCCTGCATACCACAGGATATTTTTAATCCGGAATTTCTTATGGCCGATAACCGCTACCGCAAGGGGCGCCACAATGCCCGGCGTGTATACGGAATAAGTCATCGTAAGCAGGTTGATGATGTCCTTGCCACCTAGGGAGAGGAACATGGCGATAAGCCCGATGACGACCACCAGAAGGCGGACCACGGAAATGCGGCGGGTGTTCAGGATGTCGCTGCCGAAGATGGCTGCGGAATTGATCAGGCATGTGTCTGCAGAAGAGAGCAGGGCTGATAGTAGGCCTACGGAAAGAAGTGCCGCCAAGGGGAGGGGGAGCACGCCTGATGCCAGACGGAAAAGCGGGTTGATGTTTACGCCTTCCTGATTAGGAACGTAGATGTTAGCCCACATTCCCAGGAATACGATAATCACGCTGAAAATTAGGATGGCGACACTTCCGAAAAATACGGCCCTACGTGCGGAGTTTGCGTCCTTTGCCACCAGGTTACGGGAAATGACGTCGGGGCCCAGGAAGTAAGCTCCTCCGACGGTGAACAGCATCATGGCTAAATCAGCGACGCTGAATTTTTCGTTCAGTAAGCTAAAGTCCATTGGAGCGGGAATATGGCCGGAGGCTTCGCCGCCAACTAGCAGGTAAATTGCGGCTGCGGCAAATCCTAGGGTTAGAATGCCGAATTGTAGCGCGTCCGTACGCACCACGGAAAGCTGGCCACCTAATAGGGTATATACAATAACGATGGCTGCAGTAATGACTACAGAGAGGGCGCCTGCGTCATGACCGAGTACTAGCCCGATAAATCCTGCGACGGCTGCAAATTGTGCGGCAATAATCCCGATCCAGGAAACCGCGATAATAAGGCCGACCAGCTTGCGTCCGGTCTTGCCTACCGTCTTTTCGGCAAGCTCGGGAAGTGTCCTTACGTCCAGATCGTGAATGGGCTTGCTTAAGAATGCGGCCTGGAATATAAATCCGATGGCGCCTACACCAAGCCACCAGAAGGCGGCAAACCCGATGGATTCTGCACGGGCGGCGATCCCCACGGTGGCGGAAGCTCCCAGGACGGTAGCCATCAGGCTCATGAATACGAAGGGCGTACTCTGGCGTCGTCCCGCTACCACATAGTCATCGAAGTTCTTTACCCTAAATAAGTCCCGAAGGCAGATGAATCCGAGGACCAGAAAGTAAATCAGTAGAAGTTTCATGGCGTTATGGTCTATTCGTTACAACTTGACGATTTCGTCGCACAACTTGCAGACCGCATCACGATGGGTGATAAAGACCATTGTCTTGTTGGGATATGCAGCGAAGATGCGGCTATACATTTCCCGTTCCGTATCCACATCCAGGGCGGCGCTGATTTCATCCAGCAACATGATGTTGCCATCCTGGAGAAGACCGCGGGCGACGGCGATACGCTGGGCTTGGCCTTCGCTGAGGCCGTAACCTCTTTCACCAATTTCCGTATCAAGACCTGCGGGAAGATCCTTCACGAAGTCGGCGCATGCATTATGGAGCGCCGTTTCCATTTCCTGCTGGGACGCCTGGGGATTGGCCATTTCCAGATTCAGCCGGATGGAACCGCTCATGAGGGAATTGCCCTGGGGAACAAAGACGAAATGGCTGCGAGTTGCGGCTCCTGCGACGGAACTGCCCACATGTACGCTTCCTTCCTCTGGCTTGATAAATCCCATCATCAACCTAAAGAGCGTTGTCTTGCCGGCGCCGGTTTCGCCCATCAGAGCGGTCTTGCTGCCTGCCTTGAATTCAAGATTGATATTTTCCAGAATACGCTTGCTTTCTTCGTATCCGAAAGAGACGTTTTCGAAGCGGACGCCGACGGAATTCGTCTCGGATTTTTCGGATCCGCAGTCATTCTCTTCCGGACGGCAAAGAGTGATTTCCTGGATACGGTCAATGCTTGCTGTTGCGTGGATAATCTGCGGGGCTGCATTCAGGAGGTTGAAAATGGGATGCTGGATCTGACCGACCAGCTGTAGGAAGGAGGTCATGACGCCGAAGGTAATTGTCCCGTGTCGTAAACCCAGACCGCCGTACACGAAGGCGGTGATATATCCCAGTCCAAAGACGAGTCCCATTAAAATTCGGACGATGACCGTAAAGCGGCTTCTTTTTTTAACCCGGTTCATCAGGTGGTCCTGCTTTTCTTTCAGCAGGTTCCCTACGAAGCATTCGCTGCCCATGGAACGGATCAGTTCGTCGTGTTCCGCACATTCCTGTACATGCATCTGGATGTGGCTTTCGCTCTCGCGGATTTCCGCAGTCATCTTTCTCAGGCGCTTGGCGATGAGCTTCCCTAGGGCGAGTACAACGGGGGTGGTCAGCAACAACGCCCAGGCCAGTCTGGGGTCGAACCAGCGCATCATCAGGAAGCCGCCCATAAGCTGCACGGTCGTGACGATCATCTGGGGTATTTTATCGAAGGTCACGTCGCAGGCGGTTTCCACATCCTTCATCACACGGGAGGAGACGTCACCGGAGTGGAGCGCGCCCTTGCAGAAAAGTTTCCTCTGGAAAATTTTTCTGAAAACATCTGCCCTCAGGCAGTTTGCCCCGCGGGTATTGCACTTGATGTTCAGATAATAGTTCAGCTGCCGCAATAAGACGCCGGCAACTACGGTTCCCACCAGGAACGCAATCATCAGGATGATTTCCTGGTCCGTTCCCTTCTGGATGGTGTCATCAATAAAAAGCTTGCTGAGCCAGATTGTCAACAAGCCAATGGCGACCTGGAGTACACCGACCATCACGCGAACGCTCATGTTCAGGCGCTCGCCGCGGGAGTTGTGCCACAGCCAGGTCAGATACCTCATTCGATTACGTCAACTTCTTTCCACTGGTCGACAATGGCGGTAACATCCTTGGTTGCCTGGTCCAAGGTTACGTCATATTCTTCGCAAAGTTTTTCTGCCAGACTATTCACGGTGAATTCGCCTTCTGCAGCAACTTTCCAGAGGAATGCAGCGGTGTCGTTCAAGCACAGCAGGCGACCGAAATTCAGAGCCCCGACGCCTTCTCCCATAATCACCTGTTCGCCGCACACATCGCGGAGAACAAAACCGTTCTTGATTTTCATGGCTATAAATTTCCTGGGTGAGTTTTTCGATAGATAAAAAGTAAATATTTTCGCACAGGAATTGCCCACTTCCAGAGCTTTGCGGCAATTCTGCGACGTTTCGTATACAGGTCGCGTCGGATGCCGGCTGGGTTTACGGCGTGGGTGGCTAAGGCCTTTACGTCACCGATCTTGCAGTACTCTTTTGAACCCAGGTTCCCGTCGCCCATCAAGGTGATGTTTTCCCCCTGGATGCAGGACACACGGTGGATGACAAAACGTTTTCCGTCCACAAAGGCGAGAATGATGTCTCCCACTTTTATTTTTTCGGGCTTGGCCAGGATCAGACTTTCCTTGCCTCCGATAATGAAGGGAAGCATGCTTCTGCCGTTTACGGGGAAAGTGACGCTGACGCCGCTTTCTACCATGCGGATGGCTTCCAGGAGAATTTCATTGCCTGAGGTTTCCATGATTTCCCAAAGGTTGGTTGTCTTACGGATTTAAAGGTAGAAATACCCGATGTTTTTTCCAATTCAAGCGCTTGGTTCTCCTGGATCCGTATAAAAAACGCAAATTATGCGTAAAAAGCTCGAAAAGTGCCGAAAATGACGCAAAAATGAAAATAAATGGGGTTTGTAAAATCCAGTTTATTGACATTTTATCCATGAATGATACGTTTTTTGAGGGTATATTTAAGGGGGTATGGAATAGATTTGGTAATAGAGATTTTGGGAAAACTCAAAAAGAGGTGTGTTATGAATCTGTTCCACAAGTTTGCCGGTGCAGCTTGCTGTGTGTTTGGGCTTACGATGCTTGCGCCCCAGGCGGAAGCGGCTCCTAATCCGAATTTCCACATTTATATCGCGTACGGTCAGTCCAATATGGCCGGCGCAGGTCCCATTCAGACAGGGGACCAGGACCCTGTGGATAATTTCGTGATGATTTCCGGTGTGGACTGTAACTCCCGTAAGGGCGGTACCAATATCAAGCTTGCCAAGGGACAGTGGTCCAAGGCGGTTCCTCCCATGTTCCACTGCCAGGAAGGTCTTTCTGTTGCGGACTACTTCGGTAAGACCATGGCCAAGGAAATGCCCAACGTGACCATCGGTATTATTCCCGTGGCTGTGGGTGGCGCCTCCATCAAGCTTTTCGACAAGGCTCAGTGGCAGAGCTATGTGAACTCTTCTGAAAGCTGGCTTGCCAACTGGGCTAAGGATTATGATTCCCAGGGCAATGACTACGCTGCTATTATCAACCTTGCGAAGAAGGCTCAGGAAGTGGGCGTCATCAAGGGTTTCATTTTCCATCAGGGCGAAACTGATGGCGGCATGGGCAACTGGGAACAGGTGGTCCAGAAGACTTACAACGATATGCGTAACGACTTGGGCATCAAGGAAGAACTGCCCTTTGTCGCTGGCGAAATGGTTTACAATGGTGCCTGTCATGGCATGAGCACCCGCGTGAATGGCCTTTCCAAGTACTTTGCGAAGTTCGGTGTTGCAAAGTCCCAGGGAACGGGCATGCAGGGCGACCGTCTGCATTTCGACCATGACGGCTACGTTGAAATGGGTAAGCGTTACGCCCAGGAAATGCTGAAGCTGATCGACAAGACCGTGGATCCTGATGCCCCGGCCGTGCAGGTGCCGCTCTATGGTGGTGGATCTGCCGGTAGCGAAAAGCCCGAAGAATATGGCCCCTATGGCGATGTATTCAAGATTCCGGGCAAGGTCCAGGCCGAAGACTACAACAAGGGCGGTTCCGGTGTTGCCTACTCCGATATGGATAGTAAGAACCAGGGCGACGAATACCGCGGCGATGGCGTGGATATCTACAAGGCCGGCATGGGCATGGCTGTAGGCTATTGCCAGAAGGGCGAATGGATGAAGTATTCCGTCCATGTGGAAGAAGATGGCGAGTACGAAATGATCGGCCGCCTGGCTGGCGATAATGGTACCGGTGCAATTGCAGTCTATCTGGGTGACGACAAGATTGGCGAGACCATGGTTTCCGAAAAGGGCCCGGATTACGACACCTATTCCGATGTTAGCGGCGGCAAGGTGACCTTGAAGAAGGGCGATTACGATCTCAAGATCCAGATTGAAGTGGACTGGGTGAACATCGACTATGTGGAGTTCAAGAAGGCTGAGGCCGAAGTTGTGGAGCCGGACCCGGAAAATCCCGTTCCGTCTGATACCACAGTGAAGGATACGTTGCCTGTTGTATGCGAAGGCTCTGAATGCTTTGAACCAATTGGCATTCGTGCCGGCGTTTTGGCTAACCGTGTAGAGGATATGTCTAAGGCTCAGTACTTCGATATGGCTGGCAATCGTATCGGTAAGGCTTCTGCCCTGAAGCAGGGGGCTTATCTGGTTCGCATTCCGGGTGTAAAGACCTTCGTTGTGCGTAACGAAAAGTAATAAGAGGTTAGTCTCAATGAACTTTTTCCATAAAGTGACTGCAGCAGCCTGCTGCGTATTTGGATTGACGATGCTTGCTCCTCAGGTGGAAGCGGCTCCTAATCCGAATTTCCACATTTACATTGCCTATGGCCAGTCCAACATGGCGGGTAACGGTGAAATCGTTCCTGCTCAGGACCAGGCTTAGAATCCCAAGAATTTTATCATGTTGGCATCCCATAATGCAAATGCGGGTAATCGTACGGGTAGTACCACCCAGTCCATCAAGACTGGCGAATGGTATCCTGCTATTCCTCCTATGTTCCACGCTTTTGAACAGCTTTCTCCTGCAGACTACTTTGGCCGAGCCATGGTGGATTCCTTGCCGGGCGTAACTGTGGGTATTATCCCGGTGGCCGTGGGTGGCGTAAGCATTCGCGCCTTCCTTCTGGACCAATATGCAGCCTACTTTGATGGCGATGGCAGAAGCTTTAAGGGCTGGGCGGGAGACTACGGCGGAAATCCCATGGGCCGTATCCTGGAACTGGGCAAGAAAGCTAAGGAAGTAGGCGTCATCAAGGGTGTTATTTTCCATCAGGGCGAAAGTGACGGTGTGGACGATAACTGGCGTAATCGTGTTTATGCTTCTTATAAGACCATTATCGATGAACTCGGTTTGGACGAAAACGAAGTTCCCTTCGTTGCGGGCGAAATGCTTCAGGCGCAGGGTGCCTGCTGCGGTAGCAAGAATGGTGGTATCGCACAGCTCAAGACCAAGTTCAAGAAGTTCGGTTTGGCTTCCTCCCAGGGACTTGCCGGTAATGGTAAGGATCCCTACCACTTTGGACGTTCTGGCGTGATTGAACTGGGTAAGCGTTATGCCTCCGAAATGCTGAAACTTATTGATAGGACCATTGATCCCGATGCTCCGGCAGTGAACGTGGTGGATCCTACTCTGTCTACTGTTCCTGACGCTCCTCCCGAGGAATATGGCCCTTATTACGGCGAACCTATGACTATTCCTGGCCAGATTCAGGCAGAGGATTACAACAAGGGTGGCGCAGGCAAGGCTTACTACGACTTGGATAAGGGCAATAGCGAAGGCAAGTACCGTAAGGACGATGTGGACGTGAAGCAGCCCAACAAGGGTATGGCTGTGGGTTCCTGCCAAAAGGGTGAATGGCTTAAGTATACCGTGAAGGTCGAAGAAGCTGGCGAATACGAAATTTCTGCCCTTATTGCAGGCGACAACAAGACTGGTGGCTTTATCCTCTACATGGACGACGAGCGCATCGGTGACGAAATTGTCAACGCCGGCCTGGGCTGGGATGACGACGGTTACTCTATGGTTAGCGGTGGCAAGGCTTCCCTGGCTGCAGGCGAACACGAATTGAAACTGGAAATCACCAACGACTGGGTGGATATTGACTATGTGGAGTTCAAGAAGGTCGAGGCAAAAACCGAAGACAAGGATGCCATCGGTAATAGCCTTAAGATTTCCGACGCACTGAACATGGACAACGCCCAGTACTTCGATATGACGGGTAATCGCGTAAGCAAGGTTGTCGCTCAGAAGCAGGGTGTATTCCTGGTTCGTATTCCGGGTGTAAAAACCTTCATTGTCCGTAACGAAAAGTAAAAAAAGGAGAATTTCTCGATGAATCGCCAAGATATTTCCATCGTGAAGCAGATTGCGGTCTTTATGGTCATTGCAATCGCTTTGGGACTGATCTACGGTTAGTTTCGGGAGGAGATTGAGAGTTTGAAAATCCGGCCTTGGGGGCCGGATTTTTTTGCATTTTAGGGTGTTCCTGGTGTTCCTGGCGTTCCTGGCTATTGCAATTTTTGCAAAAGTGTTTGCAAAACATCCAGAATTTTACGCATTCCAGTAGGTAATTTTGAGATTAGGAAATCAGACACGATTGTGTGTCTGAAAAAAAAGGAAGATGGGATGTTTGATAAACTTTTTCGCATGAAGCCGGTACTTGCTGCCGCTTTTATGATGGCTCTGCCGTGCAGCACTTTGGCTGCTCCTACCGTTAGTGTTAGCCTTGGGGATAGCATTCGCCCTGTAACTCATGTGGGCTCCGGTTCCCTTTACGGTTTTACGGAAACGCTCCCCAGTAATGTGGATGCCGATGTGGCTCCCCTGAAACCCAATGTGTTCCTGGCTCCCGCTCGTAGCGGTCAAGGTCGCCAGCAGGGAATTGGTGGCGCTTTCTTGATTTCTCCCCGCCTTAAGAATACTACAGGCAAGGTCCAGATTCGCTTGGCCGATATTCTGCCGGGTTGGCCCTACAAGTACCAGAATTGGGATTCCTGGAAAAAGGAAGTGACTTCCGTGGTGAACGACAGGAAGTCTGCTGCCACCCAGAATTTTGACGGTTATGAAATTTGGAACGAACCTAACGATACTTGGAAAGGTTCTGACAACTTCGAAAGGGACTTGTGGAAGCCTACCTATGATTTGCTCCGTCAGTTGGATCCGGGTGCAAAGATCATTGGACCTTCCTACTCCTACTACAATTCCTCCCGCATGGAGAACTTCCTGAAGTTCTGTATCCAGAACAATTGCCTGCCCGATGTGATCAGCTGGCATCAGTGGGGGTCCGAAGGTCTTGCTGGCGCAATTGAAAATCTTCGCGCACTTGAAAAGAAGTACAATATTTCTCCCCGCGCCATTAGCATTAACGAATACTCCTCCAGCAAGCATGAACTGGAAGGATGCCCCGGTGTTTCCGTTCCCTTCATTGCAAAGTTTGAACGCCATGGTGTTGAAAGTGCAATGATTTCCTGGTGGTTCGTACCGCTGCCGGGGCGCCTAGGTAGCCTCCTGACCGCTCAGAATCAGCGTGGCGGCGGCTGGCATATGTACAAGTGGTATGGCGACATGTCCGGTTACATGGCCAAGGTTACTCCTCCTAACGACAAGAGCGATGGAGTTGATGGCTTTGCTGCAGTAGACTCCAAGAAAAAGGTTGCAAGCATTGTTGTGGGCGGTAACACCCTTGGCAATGTTGACGTAAAAATTGACAAGATTCCGAGTTTCATGGGCAATAAGGTGGATGTTTCCGTAGAATACGTGACCTGGGAAGACAAGGACAAGGCAGTTCCTTCTACCACTCCGGAATCCAGCAAGGAATATACGGTCAATAACGGCTCCATTACCGTTCCTATCAACATCAAGAATGTCTATTACGCCTACCGCATTTACATGACTCCGGTTATCCCTCAGGCACCTTATGGCGACAAGGCAGTTTCTGTTCCTGGTAAGATCGAATTCGAAAATTATGATGTCGGAGGCGAAGGCAAGTCCTATCACGATGAGGATTACGACAACAAGGGCGGTGAATACCGTGACGATGGCGTTGATATCGTGAAGGCTGGTGACGGCAAGGCTCTGGGTTACACCATTGCAGGAGAATGGACCGAATACACCTTCAATGTGGAAGCTGATGGCGAATACGAAGTCTCCGCAAATGTGGCAACCTCCATGGAAACTGCAGGCTTCAAGCTCTATGTGGACGAAAAGGAAGTGCTGCAGCCTATCGATGTGGAAAAGATTGACGATTCCTTTGATGTGTATAAGGAACTCAAGCTTGGCAATCTTGCATTGACCAAGGGTGAACATGTTCTCAAGATGGAAATTACCAAGAGCTACATCAATATGGACTGGATCAAGTTCGCTCTCCCTGTAAAGGAAGACCCGAAGGATACTGTCCCTGAAGTTGAAAACCCCAAGGATTCCGTCCCTGAAAGTCCCAAGGATACAACTCCTGATTTCGTCCTGACGTCTCTTCAGGTGACGGGTCCTACCTCTTACAGCGTCTTTGATCTTCAGGGCAACCTGTTGGGCAAGATTTTTGGCCAGGGAAACCAGGAACTGAACTCCAGGACTGCAAACCTGGTGAATCGCTCCGGCATTTACCTGCTTAGGTCCAAAAATGGCGCAAAAACGCTGAAAATGAGCGTTTCTAAGTAAAAAAACAAAGAACTTATTCAAACACCCCGTGGACATTTTATCAACGAAACGTTGTTTCGAAGGTAAAATGTCCTTTTTTTTTGAACTTAATTTTAGACTATGAAAACGGGGGTGTGGTGTACCCTGTAAAAGGAGTTCTTATGGGATGCTTTAGTGCGTTTAAGAAGGTTGTTGCAACTACCGCTTTGATTGGATCTGCTTTTGTGGGTTCCGCGGTTGCCGCATCCGTTTCCAATCCGTGGATTTATTCCGATGTTCCGGACCTTTGCATTGCCAAGGGTGAGGGCGACAACTATTACATGGTGAGCACCACTATGCACTATGCTCCTGGTGTGCCTATCATGAAGTCTACCGACCTGGCCAACTGGCGTACTGTCAACTACGCTTACCAGACCTTGACCAATAGCGACAACATGAACCTGAATGGCGGCAAGAACGCCTACGGTAAGGGTTCCTGGGCATCTGCCATTCGCTACTTCAAGGGTAAGTGGTATATCCTTACACCGTCTTATACCACCAACAAGACACATCTTTACATTACCGACGATATTGAAAACGGTCCCTTTACCGAAAAGCTTTTGCCGTTCTATCATGACCCCAGCATCTTCTTCGATGACGATGACAAGGCCTATGTGATTTATGGTGGCGGCCAACTTAGCATTGTCAAGCTGAAATCTGACCTTTCCGGCCCTGATGGCGGCTCTACCGTATTGGTGAACGAATCCCTGCGTAATCAGACCTCTGGAACAAGCAGCTACATTGTGGCTCTGGAAGGCGCCCACATGGAAAAGGTCAACGGTGAATATTACCTGTTTGGCATTAGCTGGTTTGGCCCCTGCCGTACAGAACTGGTGTTCCGTTCCAAGAACCTGATGGGCGGCTACTCCGGTAAGATTTTCCTGCAGAACAACGGTGTTGCCCAGGGCAGTATCTTTAAGACCGAAGGTGGCAAGTGGTATGGCTATCTGTTCCGCGATAGCGGTGGCATCGGTCGTATTCCGTACCTCATGGAAGTTGAATGGAAGGATGGCTGGCCTACAGTTGTGGGCGGTAAGGCTCCCGCTACCTTGAATTTGGAAAATGAAGTGGATCCTGGCTATGGTATGGTCACTTCTGATGACTTCGACGGTTCTGAACTTCCTCTGGAATGGCAGTGGAACCACAATCCCGACAATAGCAAGTGGGCTCTTTCCGACGGCAAGCTGAAAATTACTACCGGCCGTGTGGATGGCAAGCTCTACACTGCAAAGAACACCTTGACCCAGCGTACCTATGGTCCCAAGTGCTCTGGCCGTACTCTTGTAAACGGTAAGGACATGAAGGATGGTGACGTTGCTGGCCTCGTTGCGCTGGCTGACTCTCTTGGCTTTGTGGCTCTCGAAAAGAACGGTAATAGCTTTGAAGTGGTCTACTACGAACGCGAATTTAAACTGAAGAGTGTGCCTATCAACGGTAACGAGGCTTATTTCCGCATTGACTTTGACTTTACCAGGGATCGTGCAAACTTCTACTACAGCCTTGATGAAAAGAGCTGGACGAAGATCGGTAACGAACTGAAGCTGCCCTACACCTTGGGCATGTTCGTAGGCTATCGCTTCGGCCTGTTCAACTTTGCCAAGAAGACCGCTGGCGGTACCGCTGCATTCGACTGGTTCAAGGTGGGTAACGATTATAACGACGAAATTTACCTGGATGGTGCTGTAGAACCTGTTCCTCAGACTGCTCATAACGCAACTCAGACTGCTTGGGCAATTCCTGGCCAGATCGAAGCCGAAGATTTTGATGATCCGGGTAAGGGCAAGGGCGGCCCGTCTTACTCCGAAGGCGATGCAGAAAACCATGGCGATAGCGACTATCGTGAAGGTACTGGTGTTGACCTGTATGCAAAGGCAACCGGCGTAATCGTTGGTTACATCCAGAAGGATGAATGGCTGGAATACACTATTAACGTGTCTAAGGCCGGTGATTACACCCTGTTTGCAGCAGTTGCATCCGATGGCGGCTCCAGCTTCAAGCTTTCCCTGGATGGAGAAGATATTACCGAAGATATTGCGGTTCCTGCTGCAAAGAAGACTGATAGTGAAGAACAGAACTTCGATGATTACAGCAAGGTAAAGGCAAATGTGGTTCTGCCTGCTGGCGAACATATCCTGCGTTTCACTGCAACTGCAGACTGGTTCGATATCGACTACTTCAACTTTGCCGAAGGTAAGGATGCGAAGGATCCGGCTCCTATCGTGGATCCCAAGGATCCCGAACAGGGTCTGGATCCGGTTTGTCCCGAAGATGATGAAGATTGCAAGACTGGTATTGCCAAGATCCAGATGAATTTTGGTGGTGTGCAGAACTATCGTGTCTTTGACCTGAAGGGCAATATGCTGGGCATGATTCGTTCCAATGGCATGGACATCGTGAAGGCTACCCGTCAGTTTGTCAAGAGCAATGGCATTTACATTGTTAAGCCTACTCGTGGCGGCATGCTGCACAAAATTACCGTGAAGTAGAAATGCAAGGGGGTGCTGCCCCCTTGGATCCCCCGTCGCGAAACTGCGGCTTCGCTGATACTAGCCTTGTCCTGCTCGTTGAGTGGCAGCGGAGCTGCCTACTCAATTTTATAAGGAAAATACCGTCAAGTATCTTCAGGAGTGGGGCGCTGCCCCCTCCCTGAAATTGCGAAAAAAACAGAATTTAGCCCTATGGATAAAATGTCCATAGGGTTTTTGTTATGCCTATGTACTTTACGTCACGATGGGTATAGATTTAGACTAACCCGAATTGGAGTGGTGTCCAATTCATAAAGGAGTGATGGGATGTTTTGTAGAAAATTCTTGACAGCCACAGCTGTGGCTATAGTCTCTTTTGTTGGTGCAACAAACTCTTTCGCAGGAAATGCAAAAGCCGAAACTTTGAATGGTCGATCCATTTATGTTTATGCTCCTGCAAATATCGAAAAAAATAAGCCGCTGTTGATTTCTTGCCATGGCATGAATCAGGATGCCGCCTACCAGAGCAATCAGGCCCGCTGGGAAGATATTGCGGATACGGCCCGCTTTACGGTGGTGTATCCCAACGGTATCAACAAGGGCTGGGACCTTGGTAGCGATAAGGATATCAACTTGATGAAGGACATCATTAACGAAATGTCCAAGCGCTATCAGATTGATCTTTCCCGCGTTTATTTGTCCGGCTTCAGCATGGGTGGCATGTTTACCTATTATGCCATGGGCAAGATGGCCGACAAGATTGCGGCTTTCGCCCCTGTTTCCGGCTACATGATGGGTGGTCCGGGCAAGGCCCAGCGTCCTGTACCTATTATTCATCATCATGGTACCAGCGATGATGTGGTTACTTACAGTAACGTGATGACTCACATCAATGCTTATAAGAACCAGTTTAACTGCCCTGCAAATCCGTCTGAAACAAAAACTTTCCCGGCAAATTCCAAGTCCGAAATGTGGGGCCCCTGTGACGGTGGCGTTAGCGTCAAGCTTGTCACTTTAGGGGGCAAGGGTCACTGGCATTCCAATGATGACGCCGTGGTTCATACTAGCAAGTCTATCTGGAATTTCATCAAGAATTACACTCTGGACGGTCCTGCTGATGCCGTGGAACCGGAACCGCAGAAGCCTTTCAATGGCAGAGCCATTGCTATTCCTGGTAAGGTTGAGGCCGAAGATTTTGATATTCCCGGTGTAGGCCGAAATGCTGATGGCTCTACAAACCAGTCTTATAGTGTGGGAACTTCTGAAAACAAGGGCGATTCCGATTACCGTAAGGATACTCCCGTCAGCATCTACAAGAAGGCAACCGGCAACATTATTGGCTACAATGCGGAAGGCAACTGGTACGAATACACTGTTGATGTGGAGGCCGATGGCGAGTATACGGTCTATGCAGCCGTTGCATCTGCTAACAATACTTCCAGTTTCCAGCTTTCCATGGATGGTAAGGAAATCTCTGAAAAGATTTCTGTTCCTGCAGCTAAGGCCGGCGAAGATAACTACGACGATTACAATAAGGTGAAATTTGACGTAAAACTGTCCAAGGGACAGCATATCCTTCGCCTCACAGTAACAGGCGCATGGTTTGATATTGACTACATGACCTTTGTTGCAAAGGGCGAAGCTGATCCGGAACCGATTAAAACGACTACTGAGGATCCGGAAAAGTGTGGCGCTGCTGCTGAAAAGTGCGACGATACTCCCGATGCAATTGGTTCTCGTATCGTGCTGCAGGGTTCTGACTCTAGGTCCTATGGGGTCTATAGTCTTACGGGTGCATTCCTAGGAAAGGTTTTGCCGAAAAAGCCGGGTGTGTACATGGTTCGTACCGGTAACGCCTTAAAAATAATTCGAGTCAACAAATAAGCTGTTGATAAAACGTCCATGAAAGGTGTGGCTTGACCACGCCTTTTTTGTGTTTTAACAGGTAGTTTTGTATTGAAAAAATCAGGAGTATAAAGATGTCTAAAAATTCAAGTTTTGCTCGTCGCGCTTTAGCAACCGTAGCCTTTACCGCTATGGGCTTTGCTGCCTCTGCAAACGCCCACCCCGATAGCCTGGTGCTTACGCCCCCTCTGGGCTGGAACAGCTGGAACGTGTTCCACGAAAATATTAACGAAACCCAGATTAAGGAAGTGGCCGACGCCATGGTTTCTTCTGGCCTTCGCGACGCTGGCTACATCTATCTGAACTTGGATGACAACTGGATGGATACCAAACGCGACGCCAATGGTGACCTCCAGAACCATCCCAAGACTTTCCCCAGTGGCATGAAGGCTCTGGCCGATTACATTCATAAGAAGGGCCTGAAGTTCGGCGTGTATGGCGACCGCGGTAAACGTACTTGCCATCATTACAACAGCAACTGGGACAGTGAAAACGGCTCCTACATGCACGAAGAGCAGGACGCCAAGAAGTTTGCTGAGTGGGGCGTTGACTACCTGAAGTACGATAACTGCGACCCGGCTCCCGGTTCCAATCAGGAAGCGGATTACACCCGCATGAGTAAGGCTCTCCGCAATTCCGGCCGCGACATCGTGTTCAGCATTTGCGCCTGGGAATATAAGGACTGGATGCCGAAAATCGCCCATCTGTGGCGTACCACTTTCGATATTGGCCCCGAATGGAGATCTACCTCCTGGTACCGCGGCGTTTACGAAATTATCGATGCCAATGACAAGTACTGGAAGATTGCAAAGCCGGGTAACTGGAATGACCCGGACATGCTGGAAGTGGATAACAGAAACCTGACTTACGAAGAACAGAAGTCCCAGATGACCATGTGGTCCATTATGGCGGCTCCCATCATGATCAGTTCCGATGTCCGCAAGATGAGCGACCAGGTGAAGGATCTTTACCTGAACAAGGATATGATTGCCATTAATCAGGACTCCCTGGGCGTTCAGGGCCATCGAATTTCCAATGTGAACGGCAAGCAGGTCTGGACCAAGCCCTTGCGCAATGGTGACCTCGCTGTAGCCCTCCTGAATGACAATACCTCTACCCAGACTATCGAAGTCAACTTTAAGGATATTGGCGTAGAAGGCGAGGTGGAAGTCCGTGATGCCTGGCAGAAGAAGGATCTTGGTCCCAGATCTAGTGTTTCGGCAGAAGTTCCTGCTCATGGCTCTGTGTTGCTCCGCCTTGTTGTAAAGCCTGTTCCCCGTGAACCCTTTGGCGGTAAGGCTGCTACAATTCCTGGCAAGATCGAGATGGAAAACTTCGACATTCCGGGTACTGGCGCAGGTAACGCCTCCTTCAACGAAATGGATTCCGAAAACCACGGCGATAGCGATCTTCGCCCGGGTACCGGTGTGGACCTCTACAAGAAGGCAACTGGCGTGATTGTGGGCTACAACCAGGCCGGCGAATGGCTGGAATACACCGTGAACGTCGCTGAAACGGGCGAATACACCTTGTTTGCCGCTGTCGCATCTGCTGGTGGTTCCGCTTTCTCTCTCTCCATGGATGGCAAGGCTATTACCGAAGTTCTTGATGTTCCTGCCGCAGCTTCCGGCGAAGATAGCTATGACGACTACAATAAGGTGGAAGCCAAGGTGAACCTCACCAAGGGTGAACATATCCTCCGCTTTACTGTAGAAAAGGACTGGATGGACATTGACTACATCAACTTCACGACCGATGGTATTGATACGGATCCGATCTGTAAGGATGTCAACGGCAGTATCATTGAATGTGAGGAAAATCCTGAAGATCCTGAGGATCCGAAGGCAATTGCCAAGGTTACTGGACTCGTCAAGGCTAGCGAAAGCTATAACGTATTTGGCGCTATCGGTAAGTTCATGGGGCGCGTAGATGTCGTGGGTAACAACATGACTGAAGCTCTCAAGAATGCTGGCTTTGCCAAGGGCGTCTATATGGTCCGTGGCGTGAACGGCGGAAAAGTTTCCCGAGTTCTGGTAAAGTAAGTTCTTTAAAGAGTGAATGCAGGGCTGTCCTGCAGAAAACCTTTAACATTTTGTAGTGTCTTATATGAGACTCGCAATGAACGTTGCGGGTCTTATTTTTTTGGAACTTATATTCTCAATGGAGGGAAGGTTCCCGTTTTTTTTCGGTATTTTTCGGAATGATTGTTGGAAAATGCTCATTTCTTACGAAAAAAGTAATTTATTCTCATGTTTGAAAGTTGGCACGGCCTTTGCACTAGACATTGCGTTAATGAACTGGAGGTGACTGCCTCCGGCGAAATCACGACGGAACGGGATTCCAGCGCCTGGTCGTTTACGCCTGCCTTGGAATATTCCTTGATGAGTTCGTCCTTCATGTTGGATGCCAGCGTGGATTTCAATTTTTCCTCGGATACGGATTTGATGTTGGGGTACATGCTCTGGGGTCAGAAGCGTCTGTGGAAAACCCCTGACTACAATATGAATTTGACGGGGATGCTCTGGTGACCCGCATAGGCCCTAATGTAAAAGGGACGCTTTCCTACAGGTTTTCCGAGAACCTTTCTCTGGACTGGTCTGAAAATTTCCGGTGATGTCCAGCTAAGCTGGAAATGGAACAAACTTGCCTTCTATACCGTGCTAAGAAGTATTTATAGGCATTATTTTGGTATACCTGCGGGGTACTCCGGCGTTTTCACCGAAAACAGTAATTACCATTCCGCAAAAGTTGGCGTAAAGATTGGTTTTTAGCTGTTATTGTAGATTTTTTATAGAGTCACATCGTTGATAAAACGTCCATGAAAGATTTCTCGGGAGGGTATATTAGCCCTCTTTTTTGAGGTATTTTTCTTCTTGTACGGTTGTTGTGGTTGGCAACCTGATGCGCTTTGTGGTGGTAGCGTGTCAACAGAGAGGAAAATATGGGAATGTTAAAGAGTTTTAAAGGCTCGGTTTCTGCCGTGGCCGTTGCAGCCTTTATCGCAGGCTTTGCTACACAATCTTTCGCTGTTACAAATCAGTTCCGTGGTACAAACTGGGCTGACAAACGCGATAACTTCGTTTCCGATGTGTTGAAACTTTCCGGTATGACTGGAACTGAAGACTATCAGGCGGCCTATGCGCTGTCCGATCGCGTCATGAGCCAGTTTGTAGAAAAACTGGGCATCAACAGTTTGCGTATTCCTATTAACGAACCTACGGCTTTAAAGGCCTGGAGTTCCTACAAGGGCATTATCGATGGCATCTTGGCTCATGGCCGTATGCTTATCGGTTACTGGGGCCCTGCACAGCCCGCTGGCCCCAAGAATATGGACGACTGGTGGAAAATGTGGGATACCGTTGTCAAGGAATACGGCAGCAATCCCGATGCCTACTTTGAAATCTTTAACGAACCCCACATGTACAGCAAGACTGAACTTCGCGACTTGTACGCAAAGTGGCTGGCTCGTTATCCGGATCTTCCCCGCGATCATGTTTTGCTGGATGGTTCCGGCTTGGCATGGAATGTGCCTGATATTGCCGACGACTCCCGCTTTGACGGCTGCCTTTTTGCAGTGCACGAATACACCTTCTGGAACATGAGTATTACCACCGAACAGGGCTGGATGAACAGTTTCAAGGGCAAGGTGGGCAAGTATGCCGACCGCACCGTGGCAACCGAATGGGGTGGCGCCATGGGACCTGGTGACAAGAACGGTGTCCATTACGAAATCATGGATTACAACGATCCCAATCCCACCAACTACTTCATGGCTTACATTCGCGGCATGTCCGAACAGCTGCGTCAATGGAAGATGGGTAGCTTCTACTGGGTGGGCCTCCGCGATGGAGACTGGTACAGCATGGTGACCCGTTCTGGGGAAGGTGCCAACACCACCTTGAATATTGTGAATCAGTCCGGCGTAGATCGCATGCAGTATTCCTGGACCGATACGGTTGAAGTGAAGCCTGTTCCTCAGGAACCCTTCGGCGGTTATGATGCGTCTGGTGCTGCTGTCGCAGGCAAGGCCTGGGCAATTCCGGGTAAAATCGAGGCAGAAGATTTTGACATTCCGGGCGTTGGCAACGGTAACGATTCCTATAAGGATAGCGACAAGGAGAATCACGGCGATTCCGACTACCGCAAGGATACCGGCGTTGACCTGTACAAGAAACCCAATGACCGCGTTATCGTGGGCTACAATGCAGAAGGTGAATGGCTGGAATACACGGTGAATGTTGCTGAAAACGGTGATTACACCATGTTTGCCGCGGTGGCATCTGCAAACAATACCTCCAGCTTCAAGCTCTCCATGGATGGCAAGGACATTACCGATACCATCAAGGTTCCCCAGGCTACTGCTGGCGAAGACAATTACGACGACTACAACAAGGTATCCGCCAACGTAACGCTAGAAGCCGGTGAACATGTACTGCGCTTCACGGTGACCGGCAGCTGGATGGACATCGACTACATCAACTTCGTGAAGGGTAAGGACGGCAAGGACGATGCTCCCATCGAAGGAAAGGAAGAAGTTGATCCGGTTCCCGTTGGTCCTTGCGACGACTGCGATGCAATTGGCCAGACTCTGGAATTGAACCGCGACATCGTCCAGAATTATCGCGTATTCTCTATGAGCGGAAAGCTTCTGGGAATGGTTCGCGGCAACGCTTTTGAATTGGCTGCCCGTACTCGCCAGCTGGTAAAGACCGACGGCATATTCATTGCAAAACCTGCAAAGGGTGCCGCAACGATTGTGAACTTGAAATAAAAGAATCTCATACACACATCCCAAAAGGGCCAGCGAGAAATCGCTGGTCTTTTTTCAAAAACTCAAAAAAAATACGCAGAGTGTATAAGCTTCGTCACATTCCGATTTGTAAAACGAAGTAGGATAAACGAATTTTTACAAATTAAGGTATATTTACCAGAGTGAGAAAACTTTGCTCAAAACAGGTGTATGGATATATGACTGGCGTTGCTAGTTGTATATATTTTTCTGTATTGCTATGTTTGACTAGTGCTAATGTGTGCAGGGGGGGCTAGCAAGTTTGTTCGCAATCGGCTCCCTGGATGGGCAAAATCTTTAAGAAATTCTGAAAACTTTAACCGCGTCGCAAATTCGGCGATGCTTTCTGTGGACTGCGTCATATTCTGGCGTGGCCTTTTTTGCGTTTTGAAACAAGTGAAATACGTATGATGAAGAAAAGATTTTTTATAACTCTAGGTTTAATGTTAGGGACAGCTTCCGCTCAGTCCGCGAACGAAATTGTGGCTGAATCTGCAGGCGAGGCTGCACCCCAGTCCGCGTCCATCTTCGTGCAGGATCCGGCGATTTTCCACCAGCGTCAAGCGGACTTGGAAAAGTTGAAGGCCTCCGTGGAGGGCAAGAACGAGGGGCTTGATTCCCTGCTGGAGCGGACCAACCGCATTACCGCCATGAACGACCGCTGTTCCTCCATCAGTATCAACGATGTGATGGATGACGAGTGCTGGACTTTCTATCGCGTTGAGTTGCCCGCCTTTGAGGAACAGTACATGAAGGTCTCCGGCGAGGTGCGGCTGGGCCACATGGAGACTGCCCGCGGTCTCGAGGATCGCAAGCTGCAGATCAACGCCTGCGTGGATGCGCTTTACAGCTTCGCCCAGAGCAAGGACCAGTTCCTGAATCTGGAGGGCGGCGTGTTTCTGGAACCTCTCAGCGAAGGCTTCCAGGCCAACTACGATTTTACCCTGCAGTACGAACCCAACCATCGCAGGCATTCTTTTGAAATTGCCCAGAAATGGGGTGAGACCTGCCGCGAAATGGTGGTGCGTCAGGACGGCGAGGGCTTTGCTCCTTACTTCCTGGAACGCCTTGAAAGTTTAAATGCGGACCTTGCCGGCAATGGATCCCTGGCCGTCTATAAAACCGACACTGCGGATGTCAACGCGCCCACGGTCTTCATGGATATCGCGAAGCCGGTGCGCAGCGCCTACTACCTGAATGGCGTCAAGCTGTTCCATGCCCGCGTCAGTGCTGGCCCCGCTGCAGAAAGCCCGGTGCAGATTCGTTTCGAGAAGGAGGCCGTGAAGGTCGCCGGCGAGCCTGTGGTCATCAAGCGCGGCGAACCCCAGAAGTTCAAGGGTTCCGTGCAGTTTGCCGAAAAGTCCGCCCGTCTGAACGGCCGCTGGATCTGGGAAAACCAGGGCAACAACGCCGGCGTGGATTTTGGCCCCGAGGAGGACGAGGCTGCGCTGGATAGCATCTATGCCGCGGAACAGGCCGCCAAGGCTGCGGAGGCTGCATCCGCTGTCGAGAACCGTCGTGGTGTTCATTTCTCTCCCTGGGTGGGTGTGTCCGCTGCGTTTGCTCCCTTCAGCGACAAGAACTACAAGGCTTTTGCTCTTGAAGAAGACCAGCTGATGATTCTGCCGGACCTGATTGCGGCGGCCCGCCTGCGAGTGGGCTTTGGCGATCAGGCTGAATTCCATGTGGCCTTCGGTGCGGGTGTCTATGTGGGCGCAGGTCTTGGCGACGGTCTGCAGCGCGTCTATTTTGCGCCTGTGGCCCAGCTGGAATTGGGCTACCTGGACTTCGGCCTTCGTGAGACCGCGGTTATCGCCATCCCGGAAAAGGATTCCGAGGAATGGATGCAGTTCAAGACCGGCGTGTTCTACAGCTTCGGCATGTTCGGCGTGGAAGCCGGCTTTGATGTGATTACAAACCTCGGCAACGGCGGCTATGTCACGCTGTTCTGGAACCTGTAAGGGGGAGGATTGAAAATGAACAATGAAAAATTAACAATGAATAATTTTTTGAAAGTAATCTCCCGTGTCATTCTGAGCTCTTTCCCTCGTGTCATTCTGAGCGAAGCGAAGAATCTAGGAGTTCATTCCATGGCCGCTTTCTCTCACGTCATTCCCGGCTTGACCGGGAATCTAGCGGTCCTCTCCGTGGCCACTCTCCTGCTCGCCTCCTGTTCCGTCTATGACAACTACGACATCGACCTGATGCAGGACGCCACCGCAAGCATAGATTCCAGCAGTTCCTCCTCCGAATCCGTCGAGGGGACCGGCAATTCTTCCTCCTCCGTCATTCCGAGCGGTAGCGAGGAATCCAGTAGCAGCAAAAAAGATACCACCTATGTGGTAATCGTCAATCCGTCCAGCTCCTCGCAGAAGGTCGAATCCGCAGGCAGCTCCGCGGTTGATAATCCCGGCAGTTCCTCCTCCAAGGTCCCCGAGCCCGCCGAAGAATCCAGTTCCAGCGAAGCGGGGTTCCCCTGTGGCGATTCCACGATGACCCGCGGCGGTGTGGAATACGAAACCGTCAGAATCGGTAAGCTCTGTTGGACTGCGGAAAACCTGCGCTACAAGGATGCCATTCCCGAAAAGAACTACACCTGTTCCCTGGACGATGATCCTGATTGCGCCACCTACGGCCTGATGTACAACTTTGCTGGTGCTAAGGAAGTCTGCCCCGATGGCTGGCGCTTGCCCACAAAGACCGACCTGGACAATCTTCACGACTACCTGAAAAAGGCAACCTCCGAACTGGCCGGCAACTGGCTCAAGTCTGAGAATGGCTGGAGCGGCGAGCCGGGAAACGGTTCCAACAAGGCGAAGTTCAACGGCCTTCCCGCGGGTTATTGCGATGAGGACGCCGAATGCGAAATGATGGGAAAACTCGGCTTCTGGTGGACCTCCGAAGAATCCAGCATTGATTTCAGATATGTCCTGAAACTGTCCGGCAATTCCGACGAATGGTTCAACAACGAAGAACTTGACGAAATATACTACGCCTCTGTCCGCTGCGTAAGGGAGTAAAATATGAATAACAAAATGACTAAAGTTTTTGGAACCTTCGGTGTAGCATTTTCCCTCGCAGGACTCATTGCCTGCGGCGACGAAGTTACCCAGATCAACCAGACCGGCCTCGACATGGTCTCCTCCGTCGAAGACTTGCCCAAGTGCACCTCCGATAACGAAGGTGAACAAATCATCGTTAAGGATGATGGGACGATCCGTTATTGTTCCGATGGCAAGTGGTATGCGACAATGGGCAGCGCGGGTTCGGGGGCCGCAGATACAATTTTTGTATCGAAGAACGATACCGTTTTCGTGGGTGGGGACTTTGCCTGCACAACGGAAAAACTGAAGGACGATAGCGGCATTAAGATTATCTGCAACGGCGATTCTATCGGCGTTGTGCTGAATGGTGCTGACGGTAAGGATGGCGTTGACGGTGCTAAGGGCGATGCTGGCGAAACAGGCAAACCTGGTGAAAATGGTCAAGATGGTGCCGGTTGTACTGTAGCCAACGAAAATGGTGCGCTGACTATTACCTGTGGCGACAAGTCTGTTGTGATGAAACTAGGGGAGGACGGTTCGCTGATTGGTGGTGAGGAAATTGTCCTCGACTCCGAACAGGTGGCCGTCTCTCTGGACTCTGTGAAGGGTGCCTCCCAGAAGGGGCCGTTCCTCAGCGGTTCCAAGGTGCTGGTGAAGGAGCTTCGCGATGGTCGCAGCCTGACCCAGACCGGTAACAACTTCGATGGTAAAATCTTGAATGACAAGGGCGAGTTCCGCATTACCGCCCGCATGCTGGTCTCCCAGTATGTGATGCTGGAAGCCAACGGTTACTATCGTAACGAAGTCACCGGCGAAAATTCCAGTTCACCGCTGACTCTCTTTGGCATTACCGATGTCACCGGCCGCGACATCGTGAACATCAATTTGCTGACGCACTTGGAATATGAGCGTGTCTATTATCTGGTGACCAAGGAAGGTTACACTGTCAAGAAAGCCAAGAAAAAGGCCCAGCAGGAAATCTTCGACATCCTCCATATCGATAACTCCAACTTCAGCAATTCAGAAGACCTTTCAATCGCAGGCTCCAGCGACGAAGACGGCGCACTGCTTGCATTCTCCATCCTGTTCCAGGGCGACCGCAGCGTTTCCCAGTTGACGGAACTTTTGACCCGCGTCTCCACCGCCATGGAAAAGGAAGGTAAGTGGGAAGACGCAACTGCTAAGGCAGAAATTGCCGACTGGGCCATGGCCGCTGACACCAGCGACCGTCTGGCCGACATCCGCGGCAAGGTGGATGCCTGGAAGCTGGGCTCCATGGTTCCGAAGTTTGAACCGTACATCAGAAACTTCTGGGTGGAAGAATTGAAACTTGGAATATGTGATGCTGGCAAGGCAGGGTCAATTTCCTTTGTCGCTAACGCCAACAGCAAGTATTACGCAAAGACATACACGGACACGACCAAGACAAAGGTCCGCTTTGTCTGTGCGGAAAATGCAAACGGAGAAAATGAATGGCGCATCGCCACTGACTTCGAAAAGGATACCTACAATTGGAAGGCTGGGACTGATGGCAAGACGATGAATGGTCAAGTGACCGGAAAGGTGTATATCTACGATGGTCTTGGCAAGTACACGGCTGACCACAAGGCCGGATGGCGTACCGCCTCCAAGCCGGAATCCGTCTATGGCGGCTGCACCGAAATTTCATACGAAAAAATCGTGAAGTACACTGGTGCGGATAGCTCCGGCTATTACCAGTGCCAGGAGAAAACCCGCAGGTGGGAACAGATCAGCAGTGCCGTGGTGGATATCGCAAACCTTACCGAAGGTGACGACGGATTTGCCCAGTGGGGTTCCGTAAATACGAATGTCTGCTATGTCTATGATACCGCACCCGCCTATAATGGCTGGCGTACCGGTCAAAGTACGGATTGCACTTTGGGCTTGAACGGTTGCACCAAGGCGGTGGAAGCCAAGGGCGAGATGAAGTACGCCAAGAATGGCAACTACTATATGTGCAAAAACAATAAATGGAATCTAATAAGCGACGATGTTCAGAAAAATACTTACAAGCTGACTTGCAACGCGGATAACGATGGCTCCGTAATTCCGGGAACTGCTGATACTTGGTATTATGTGTGCGATGCAAACCAGTGGCGCAAGGCCACACAGGCCGAATACGAGGCTTGTTATCTGGATGGCGTGTGCAATGCCTGTACCCAATCTACCGAAGGAACTTTCGCCACATTCGACAAAGTGGTATATGGCTGCGCTTCCAATGCCTGGGTCAAGACAAAGATCAGTGCGGAAAACGCCAAGACCAAGTGCGACAGGGAGAACCCCGGCAATGTAATGTTCGATGTGGATACCATCGCCGTTAATGGTGTGGTTGCCAATACGATTGACTGGCTCTGTACCGAAAAGGGCTGGCACCGTGCCAGCTGGGAAGAATATACCCTTGAAAACTGGAAGGCCCACCTGGAAAAGACTCTGCCTAAACTGGATTCCTTCCAGGATGCTCGCGATGGCCGCTGGTACAAGAAGGTGACCATCGGAACCCAGGTCTGGATGGCCGAAAATCTGCAGTACGCGGACTCTGTTGCAACCTTGAACCTAAAGGGAAATTCTTGGTGTTACAACCATAAACCGGAAAATTGCGAAACTATGGGTCGCTACTATACCTGGACTGCTGCCATGAATATTAACAAGAGCTATCAATCTACCAGTGTTCCTGCAGGCATGATCCAGAATCCCCACCGAGGAATCTGCCCCGAGGGCTGGCACATTCCGACCAGTAGTGAGTGGAGTACAATGAATTCAAAATCTGGTGGCTACGCAGCCCAGCAGGCAATCGGCAATCCGGGTTGGCCTAACGCTACCAATGCAAGTGGCTTTACTGCGCTCCCTGCTGGCGACTACAGTGGCGGCTTCTGCAATGTTGGCTCCTACGCTTACTTCTGGAGTGCTACTGAGTACAGTGCTAGTAGCGCCTACTACTGGGACATGTATGCGAGCGATGCGGACCTCAACATCAACTTCGACTTCAAGAACTTCGGGTTCTCTGTGCGTTGCCTCCAGGACCTGAATTGAATTGGGGTCGGGGCCCCAATCCAATTCCGCGGGGCTGCGGAGCGCCCCCGCGCACAATCCGCCGCGAAAGCGGCGGTCCGAAAATTTTTGAAAAAAAATGAGCTAGACGAATAGTAAATGAATTCCCTGGAAATCCAAAAAATGGAACAGGCCAACCACGCCGAAATACACCTTCTGCGTGCAGGTGGTTTTATGCATGCCTACAATAGGTCTGCGTTCCATTTTTCCAGGCATTTCTTTGAATACGAAGTCCATTGCAAGTATGTAAAGAAAATCAATGCCGAAATGTTGTATCTAGGTTTTCCGAACAGCTCGTTACCGCAAATCCAGACCATGGCTCAACAAAAGAAGATGAACTTCACCAAGGTGGACGACAATCATTTTGTCATTACGGGCTTCCTGGTCTATTCGGATTATGACCTCTGGAAACGGGAAAAGTTCAAGGCTCATGCGGAAAAATCTGCGGTGGAGGATTCCGTTCCGTCGGAACAAAAAAATTCGGGGCTTGAACCACCCGCTTTGCCAAATCAAAAGCCTTCCCACTCTTGCGATATAAAGCCTGCACAGATGATGTTCGCCACCAAGGAATTTTATGAATGCACCCGCTATATCGTGGGCCGCACCTCCGAAATTTCAAGAAGTCTTCGTGTAAGCATTGTTGAACGAATCCGAAATGCATGTCTGGACTTGTACCATCATCTGGACCTGTGCCAACACGGCTTAGAAACCTTTGACAAGGAGTTCTCGAAAAAACAGTTTATACAAATATCTGAAATTCTTCGTCTGCTCATGGATCTAAAGCAGATTTCCAAGGAGCAGTGGTTTTATATCAGCGATAAACTTTTGACAGTCAAGAAAACTCTTAGGCTACAGTCCGGTGACTCAAGGGTCGCCGGTGATGCCGCCCAGGAGTCCAGCAGCCCACTCGCCCCAGGGTAACTTGTGCCTTGATAGAGTAAACAAAACGATTCGGTGGCTCGTCCTGCATTATAAGTGTCTGGAAACCTGCTGAATCACTGCTTAGCGGCTGCTGTCATTTCCATCGGGGCGTACTGCGCTCCCTGCTGGCAACTACAATGGCGGCTTCAACAATGTTGGCTCCAACGCTAACTTCTGGAGTGCTACTGAGAACAATGCTAGTAACGCCAACAACTGGAACATGAATGCGAGCAATGCGAACCTCAACAACAACAACAAGAACAACGGGTTCTCTGTGCGTTGCCTCCAGGACTCCTTTGTTTTATTCGCAATTAGTACAGGCTTACTATGATGCTAGACGGCACAAGCGTAATACGGTAAATCAGCTGGAATTCGAGTGCAACCTAGATGAAAATTTAGTCAAGCTAGCTCATGAGTTAGAAAACCGTACATATAAATTGAAACCGTCGGTGTGCTTTATCAGTACAAAGCCTGTTAAACGAGAAATTATCGCTGCAAACTTTAGAGATAGAGTTGTTCATCACCTGCTCTATAACTGGATTTATCCGGTTTTTGACCGACAATTTATTTACGATAGTTATAGCTGTCGTAAAGGCAAGGGAACTCTTTTTGGAATCAAGCGGGCTGCTCATTTTATCAAGAGCGAAAGCCGTAATTTTATGTATCCCTGTTATGTATTGCGGCTGGATATCAGTGGCTTTTTCATGTCGATAGATCGGGATGTCTTATATAGATTATGCATAGAAGGGCTTTACCGCACTCATTGGAAGGAAGTTCCAGACAAGGATTTGTGTGTGTTCCTTCTGAAGACATTTATATACAATGATCCGTTAAAAGATGCCGTTTTCAAAAGTTCTGAAGATATGTGGTCTGACTTGCCCAGGAATAAGTCGTTGCGTTATACCCAAGACAATTGTGGGCTCCCTATCGGGAATTTGACAAGCCAGCTTTTTGGGAATGTCTATCTCAATCCTTTGGATCAGTTTGTAAAGCGCGACTTGCGGATACACTGCTATGGACGCTATGTAGATGACATGGTGCTTGTTCATCGGGATAAATCGATTCTCCTGGATGCAACAGAAAAAATTCGCAATTATTTGGAGAAAAATCTGTCGTTGCAATTGCACCCCAATAAGGTGTATTTGCAAAATGTTCAGCACGGTTTTTCTTTTTTGGGTGCGTTCATTTTGCCTTGGCGAATCTATCCGAGTCGCCGACTTGTAAAAAGTTTTAAGCGCTGTCTTAAGTGTCCGTGGCAGCCTGCCTGGCGCCAAAAGAACCGTGTCATCAGCTACTGTGGCTTGCTAGGACATTTCAATTCGTTTAATCTGTTGCACAAATTTTTAACTTAAGGTCTATTGGAGCAGGGTAGGAACATGTCGAAATCCCGTTGAATCTGTTCTCCCGTAGATTTGTAGAAGTTGTCGCCAAGATAGTAGTCGCATACGGCTTCACGCATGCGGGTGAATTCCTTGAGATTGTGCTTACCTCTCTGGGCGTCAATCGTCAAATCAATCAGTTCCAGAGCCCTGAAAATGGCGCGTTTAACTTGATTCTGGTTGCCCTTTGATTTCCAGCGGTTTGCACGAGAGATTTCACTGCCGATATTCAGCATCTGAAGAGCGAGGGGCATTTCTGCCCAACGTCCTGCCGCAAGTTCCTTATGTTGTGCGTTATCTATTTGCATAAGGTTGCGATTATCTCCTTGATAGCATCTTGGATAGCCGGGTCTTCGACTCCACGACTACGGTTGCCCTGGTTGGGGCGAATGTTTATTAGAGAGTCAAATTCCAAAAAATCCTCTCCCTCCATTTCGGGGTAAAGGTTAATCCCCCAAAGATTCTTTTGCTGAGACCCTTCCTGCAAAAGAAGTGTCTCTAGGTCAGCATGCATTTCTGCATCTAAAGCAATTTTTCTTTCGGAGATATCAACAACTCCCTTGACCATATCGCCAAAGTAGTGAGTCTGCATTTCTAGGAGAATTTTTTTGTCAAAAGGTTCTGAATAAATAATCATACGCCTTCAAATATAAAAAAATCAGGGTGCAGCGTTTGGACGGAGCCCTTTTGTTATATGGCATACTTTGCATGCATGTAGTGTGGCTCGGCAATGCCCGCTTAAATAAGCCCGGTTGTCCTTGCTTTCGCCTTTTGTTATATTGTAAGCATGGCGTTAAAGAATTTTCCCATCGGCATCCAGGACTTTGCGAGCATTCGCAACGAAGGCTTCTTTTATGTAGACAAAACGGACCTTGTTTACAAGTTGACTCATACAAGCAAGTATTACTTTCTCAGCCGTCCTCGCCGCTTTGGAAAATCCCTTTTAATTAGCACTTTGCAATGCTACTTCGAAGGCCGCAAGGAACTGTTCACTGGCCTAGCCATGGAACGCCTGGAGACCGAGTGGAAAAAGTACCCGGTCATCCGGCTCGATATGAGTACCGTGAAAAATTTGGATGCAGAGGTCTTTGCTTCCAACATGAACGATATCTTTGCGCCTTATGAAAAATGTTACGGAATCAAAAACGACAAGACAAACCAGGCATGGGGAAGTCGTCTTTCTGCGTTGATCCGTGCCGCCAATGAGCAAACATCTGAACAGGTTGTGGTGCTCATTGACGAATATGACGCGCCAGTGCTAGAGGCTATGCATAATGCGGAACTTCTTGAAAAGGTTCGCAATACAATGCGGGACCTTTACGCACCCCTCAAGGCCCTTGGCGGCATTCTCCGCTTTGTGTTCCTCACGGGCATCAGCAAGTTCAGCCAGCTCAGCATTTTTAGCGAATTGAATAATCTGAATGTCATTACCATGGATGACGAGTACGCAGCCATCTGCGGCATCACCAAGGAAGAATTGCTCTCCCAGATGCAGCCCGAAATCCAGGCGCTGGCCGACAAGCAGAAAATGACCTACGACGAGGCTGTGGCTGCTTTACAGCGTCAGTATGACGGCTACCATTTTAGCGAAAACTCACCGGACATCTACAATCCATTCAGTTTGATAAACTCTTTAAGTAAGCTGAATTTCGCAAATTACTGGTTTGCCTCCGGAACGCCGACCGTTTTGACAAAGCTTGTGAGCAAGTTCAAGATGGAGCCGGAAACGTTTAATGTGGGTTTTCCTGCGACGCTTGGCATGTTTGATGCGCCTACGGAAACGGCTACGAATCCTATTCCCATGCTTTACCAAAGTGGCTACCTGACCATCCGGAATTTTGATGGCTATGAATATGTCCTGGGATTCCCCAATGAAGAGGTCAAGGTTGGTTTTTGTGGAAGCCTGATGCCTTATTATGCTTTTGAAGACGTGGTGACGAACGAATCGTTTGTCCTTGCCTTTACCCGCGCCATGCGTGCTGGCAAGCTGGAAGATGCCCTTTTGCAGATGCGAGCATTTTTCAGCAGCATTCCCTACAATGCGGAGCGTCAAGACGAAAATCATTACAAGACGTTGTTCTTCTTGATTTTTAAGCTATGTACGCCGTACCTCGTTCGCACCGAGGAATGCAGCGCCGCAGGCCGCGCCGATGCCGTCGTAGAAACTGCCGACGCTGTTTATGTTTTTGAATTCAAGCTTGATGCAAACGGCACCGCAGACGATGCCCTCAAGCAAATCGACGACAAGGGTTACTTGGTGCCCTATACCGTGACTAAGGCCGCAGACGGCACACCGAAAAAGTTGTTCAAGATAGGTGTTGCCTTCGATGCCGAAAAGCGCACCTTGGGCCAGTGGAAAATCCTATAGTTGTCGGGTTAAAAAAGGGCCAGCTCAAAAATGAACTGGCTCCTTTTCGTTATTCTTCGTCCTTAATGCATCGGATTGTTGTTGACCCGTAGAAGTAGCCGTGAACGCCTTCGGCACCGTAGGGGTAAACTCCGCTGGGCAATCCGGAGAAGCAGAATTCATCCTTGTCTTCAACAATGTCGGTGTTTATGTTCAGGTCCCAACCGCCCCTGGATCGCAGCATCTTGCTTGCGATATCGGCGCCGCCAACGGTGTTGAACAGGGTGGTCCATTCGGTGCCGCCGGCAACGCTATTGTCGTCGGAGCAGGCGATAAAGGTGCCTAGGGTCAGGGGCAGAGCAAACTTACAAACTTTTGAAAAAGAAATCCTACGGTTCATTTTTCTGTTCCTTCTTCTTGATGCGAAGGGGTGTGGAGAGGGGGAATGCATTTGTCTGTACGCAATAGACTCTTTCGATTTTCTGGTCTTCTGCGGCAATGGCAAGAATGCGTTTGCGGGCTGCTGCGATTTCTTCGCAGATTCGCTTGTAGTTCTCGTTTGAAACTCCCACGACCACTTCGGAAATATCGCGGTCGTCGAAAGGAATTTCATCGATGGCGTTTAGGCCAAGCTGTGCCAACTGCTTGTGATACTGGTGCAGGATAATGGATGATGTCTCCAGGTTTCCCGTGGAGATGATTGCGTCCGTCTGGACATAGCTGCCGTCTTCGTTCTTCTTGAGAAGGCCCTGATTTTCCAGGTACTTGATGGCGGCGGAAACCTTAGTCCCGGAAATGGGCGGAATGACCTGCCGTCCGATGTTTGCGGGGTTTGTATTTGGCTGCGCCAGCGGAACCAATTCGCGAAGGACTACGTTATACCAGTTGGAAAAGAAACTGAAAAAATCCTCGTTGAGAATTTTCACATTGTACTTTTCGGCTACGGCGGAAATGTTCTCTAGCGCCTTTTGTTTGTCGGCAATTTTCTTTGCCTGGTTGAAGTGTACCAGTGCCTTGAAATAGTCCTTTTCGAAACCTACCAGGTTCATGGAATCGGCGGTCTTTTCGATCCCGTCGTCGCTGAGGTTCGCCTTGTCCTGACAGACCAGCTTGAGGTAGGAGGCCGATGTAAAGCCCGCCTTGTCGGCGAAAATCTGCCAGGTAAGGATTCCCCGGTTCTTAAATTCTTCGTAATAGTCCTGGATATAGGAACGGTAATTCTTGTAGGTTGTAATTGGTTGCATGGTATGAAATATAGTTTTTTATAATTTATGAATCAATATTTTTAATGTTCTTGAATAAAAATTTCGGTGCCCATTTTTTTTATATTTAATCTGAAAAATTATACATGCGGAAACACAATGCAAAAAGAATTTGAAAACGCCCTGGAAGGCTTGCTGAACTTTGACCATTCCGAAAAGAATGCGGAGCAGAAATTCAACACCCTTTTTAAGCAGATGATTTCGGCTTCCATGAAAATCTGTGCCGAAACGGATTTTGCCGCTCTCATCGACCAGAAGGCTCGTGTCGCCGAACAAAAATACGGTGTCAAGATGGCCCCCTACGAAGATGAAAACGATCTCTACCGCAAGTTGCGTGATGTGGTCCGCTTTGAAATGTCCCGCGAGGCGGTTCTTACCAATATGGATTATGAAATCTGCTGTACCGAGGAAAATTACAGGAACGCATTGGGCAAGTTCCAGGCGGATCTAGAAAAGATTGTTCCCGGTAACCAGCCGGAAGTTCTTGCTTCCATGTCCCAGGCTCTCTATTCTGATTTCACCAACTTCTTCGTCAGCGAAACCCTGGATATGGTGGCCGATGCCAAGATCTACCAGATGGCTGAATTCCGTCCGCTGCAGTTGAATGCCTTGGGCAAGGAAGTCCGCACCTGCGCAAATATTGTAAAGCAGCAGAATTCCAAACCGCAGAAGTCTGAAACCGTAACGGACTGGTTCCGCGTCATGTTCGTTCTGCCCGCTCTTCTTTTCAAGAGCCAGTACGGCGTCAATATGGTAAACGTTTTTGACGTAGCTCAGAAGTACGTGGACGATGCCGCTCACATGTACAATATCTTCCGTCGCAATATGGATTCCTTTGTGGCCGGTGACGAGTACAAGATTCTGCTTCATTTCCTGGCGGAACTGGGCTTGAGCAATTGCTTTACGGTCCGTCCCAAGGTTGCCGATAAGAGTAAGCCGGTGGTGAACTAAGCTGGTAAAATATGAACGAAGAACAGAAATTGAACATCCCGGCAGACGATGCCGCAGCTAGTTCCCCTCGTGATTCTGCGGAAAAGGCTAGGGCTGACCGCATAAAGAGAATGCGCGGATGGATGGGCGTGAAAAGTACGGTGGAAACCCACTGCATTGTTGGGAACAGCGACCCCCTCATCGAAGTGGATGCCCCCAACGGCTGGAACCGATAAATAGCTGACGCGGGAATGTTCCGCTCGTTATTTTACAAATGTTGTCCTAAAAATCTTTTTACACTCTTTTGTCTGCAAAACTTTGTCTCAAAAGACTATGTTTTATTCGTTTCCCTGAAAGGAAGAATAAAACAGGAGCTCTTTATGAGAAAACTTAATTTTAGTGAACAGACGCTTGTTAGCAAGCTTGTCGCAAATTCCGCAGACGCTACTGCAAATTTCCCGATCAAGGCTCTGGAATCCGTTTTCCAGGATAACAAGGTTACCTTCCATAATGACGAAGTGGCCTATTTCAATTTTTACGTAAGTGAAGGCAAGGAAGAATCCGTCAGTGAAAAGTCCAAGGGCTTCATCAACAAGATTCTTGAAGCAGTTTCCCTTCTGGATTACCTCAAGAAGGAAGGCCTGATTCTGGAACTTGAATCCAATAAGGATTCCACCCTCATTTATGGGGATGACGTATCTTATGTCTCTGCCGGTCTGGTAGAATCCCGAGTGTACATTGAAACTGATCTTATTGCTCAACAGCTGGTGCGTTTCGTCAATAATTCCATTTACGTAACCGACTCCCTCAAGGAACTTCTGACCAATGAGTTCAAGGGTATCGAAGACGACATGCTTGCCCAGGCCAAGGTTCAGACCAAGAAAACAGGCAGGGCAATCATTCTGGCGTTCCTTGCAGTAATCATTTCCGTTGCAGGTGTGGTTGTTTCTTCTCTGAACTCATCAGAAAAGGGTTCCGAAGACAAGTCCGCTGCTGTGGTTCAGCCTCTGGAAAAGATTCAAGGCGTCCTCGAGAATAATATGCTCCCCGCAATCGTAGATCTGAAAACTGAAATCGCGGGCGTCAGAACAGCGGTCTCCGAGCTGGATGCAGAACCTGTAAGTCTCAGCGATTTAAAGAAGGACGAACAGGAAGAACCCAAGAAGGATGAGCCTAAGAAAAAAGCCAAGAAGCATAAGCGCAAGTAAGAAAGGAGCCCACCAGTAAAAAAGCTGGTGGGTCTTTTTATAATTATTGTACATTTTGGTACATGTTTCCTCGCTTCTTTTTCGTCTTTGTTAATTTCGTAATCCGTTAGGAGGATTACGTGAAAAGTTATTCTGTTTTGACGCAGTGCAATGATGCTCTGCGAGAGGTTGCGTTTGTCTAGATAGTTCTTGGCAGGTGTGTTAAACCTTATTCGGGTGAAGAATATACTATAGACTTGTGGCTGTGATGCAGAATGATGCGGTCGAATACATAGACAATAAAAATTCTTGGATGAGAATCCGAGGATTCTCTTTAAATACAGCTATATGGATGGAAAATTGATAACTAGTCGATTCTCTATTAGAGAAAAAAACTCTGTTTAGATTCTGAATAGTGAAAGAATGCCAGCGCCATTAAGGCGCTGGCTGTAATAACTTTTTCTAGGGATGTTTGTAATTTTATGAAGAATGCAGGCTATCAAATACTGACAAAGCAATATCTGTAATCATTGTCTTTTTCGTACAAACTAAATCCTAATTGCGCTGTTCCGTAGTTTTCAGATTGGGGGTTGTCTGAATAAAGCGTGATGATGAAGGTGGCGTAGCTGTCGCGATTAGCGTTAAAGGAAACGGCTTCATACGGATTGTAGGAAGTCCTTGATGAGGCAATGAAATTGCTTCTGCCGCCGGTGTAATCGGTGGTGTACTCCTCAATCCCGTTAATGGTTGTTTTGGTTGCCTTGTCATGGTAGTAAACTGCTAGATCGTAGTCTTGAGGAATTGCACCTAATTTTTCGATGTCGTTTCCGCTACTAAGCCAGGAGATTGCAGCCTTATAGCTGTAGCCTTTACGAACCTTGACGGTAAGGCGGATTTCGCGACTGCCATTATAGTCCTTGAATATGGCGTTTGTGTTACCGTTCCAAAAACGGGAAAGACGATTGTTTACGAAAGAGCATTTGTAAGGGTCTCTACTTAATACCGCATCCACGTTAGCGAGTTTTGGATCGCTGTCCATGTCAAAGGGGATGGTTTCCCCAGAGGAGAGAAGGACTGCTTTTACTACTTCCGGATGCCATCTATAGAACGGTTGTTTAGCCAAAAGTTCGGAAACTGTTGCGGCGGTATGTGATGCTGCGCCCGGAGTTCTCCATACGGAAGGAACGTAAGTGTCTCCGTTGGGATACTGTCTTGGCGTAACAGGGGACACCATATTACGCCTTGGATAAGAGTGGAATTCGGCGTGTACAAAATCCGTATAATCTACGATTTCGGGCTTTTCGGCTCCGTAGGAGGGATTTATATAAGAAGAGTAGGTGGCTTTAGCAAGTCTATTCTTGTCTAAGGTCACTGCTCCGACTGTAATTGCATTTGCGGCGTGGCCTTCTTCTGTCATGTAATTGCCAAAATCGCCTGCAGCAACGATGTCTACGGTGTGGTTTTGATAGATGTAGTTATCCAAAGCTTTTGCTCTAGAGGTGTAATTTTGGGTACCAGAGCCGCCATTTAATGTGGTTGCCTTGCGAGTGTGCAATCCCATATATAGCTGAGGTTTTCTCAATTCTGGGGATACGGGATATCTAGATGTGCACAGTGTGTTATGGGAGTAAGGAACGATATAATTTCCTGATAAGCGTTTGACGGCTTCTAAGTATGAAGATACGTTGCTTTCATCATATGGATCTGGCCTATTGTAGCATTCTTGTGTTGCTATGTATCGGGTATTGTCGTTTTCGGAAAACTTGACGAAGTCTGCGTCGTGAGAAAAGAAAACGCCAATGTTTTTAGTGTGATTGTCGTGCTCATGGGCGTCTTCTCCTCGACCATTATATTTCGCAATGTCTAGGTATGACGTGGTGATTGTGTTGTAGACTTGGTTAAGAAATTTTACCGTGTATTTGGTTTTGGTCATGGGAACGGTTATCATTTCTGAACTTTCAGGATCATCGAAAGTTACCGGAGTGAAGTTTTGATTCATCGCAGTAAAGTAACCGCTCTCATCTGTTGTTTTGATGGTGTGCCCATTTGATGTGTAGATTTCGTACAGATAATCGTAGTCGCAATCGTTTTCTGCAAAAAAGTTATTGGTATAAAAGGTGCCGGAGATTGCCTGGACGTTGCTAAGCCCTTGGCGGGCTATTGCTTTGGATTCCTGGAGGCGGTTATTTGCGATTTTTGAGCCAAGATTTGATCCCTTATAGACCATTGGGGAATTCATTTGACTTCCCTTTCTGCCCAAAAGATCGTAATTTGCAGCGAAAGTTGTGCCTGTTAAGCTTGACAAGGCAGCAACAAAAACAACATTTTTCGGCTCTTCATCAACATGTGTGGGTGGCTTCGCCACCCTTTTTTGTTGACTTTCGCCTAAATTAAACAAAAAATGGGCTATTTTCTAAAATTTAAT
>NZ_QGDU01000028.1 GCF_003149045.1 Fibrobacter sp. UWR4
GAACAATCGGCCGAGAAAACGACTTGGATTTCTCACCCCATTAGAGTATATTTCTAGGCAAGTTAAACAAATTTACTTGGCGACTTAAATTCGCCCTCAATATAGGTTATTCATTTAAAAGTAGACTACTTTTTTTCCTGGGGGACCAAGCGTTCCACAATGCGGAAGAGGTCGTTATAGATTTCCAGGAAGTCTTCAATCCAGATGGGATCGCGTTCGCCCACCACATGGAAGGTTTCTTCCAAAGTATGACGGGCATTGTACAAGCCAACCAGGCTACCTGCAGGCTGAACCACATTTCCCTGATACAAGTCAGCGGCAACAAGACGGGCTCTGTAGCTACGACGCAAACGGGAAATCAAAGCCCCGCGAAGGGACAGAAGTTCCTCATGAGCAGCCAGGACGTTACCATTCTTCACCCAATCTTCCACCAGACTCAGGCGACGCAAAATAGTTTCACGTTCTGTATTAGGAACAAGGGATCGCTTTTCGTTAAGAGTTTTCTTGATTCGCTCAGAAATACCGCCCAGGATTTCTGCGTTCCAGAACACCATGGGATTTTCCGCAAAGCGATTATCAGTTTCCACCTTAGGAGTATGGGAGGAAATCCAGCGGTCCAGCTTATCAGCCACCATCTGGGCTTCCGGCAGGCGGTCCACAGCCAAATATTCCCCAGCGCGAGTCAGCAGGTTATCTGCATAGACCATACGCCAATGAGGAAGCTTTCCGCTCTTGCGGATTGCATCAATGGACTGTTTCAATGTATCAAGACGTGTCTGCATTAAAAGCCTAGTTAGTCTTTTCCATCATCTGGAGCGGAGTCACACCGATTTCCACACGACGGTTCAGGCGGCGGTGTTCTTCACTATCATTGGGATACTTGGGCTGGTGTTCGCCAAAGCCCGCTGCAAACAGACGTTCCGGCGGGAATCCTTCCTTGATTAAGGTCTTCACCACGTTCACCGCACGTTCCGTAGAAAGGTTCCAGTTGGTATATGTGGAAGACTTAATAGGAGTATCATCCGTAAAGCCACTGACCATGATAACGTCCGTAGAATCCATCGCTTCCAGAAGGCCCTTGCTAATTCCACGAATCACGCCTACACCTTCCTGAGTCAGATCTGCACCGTTAATCGGGAACAGGAACTGAGCCTGAATCTGAATCTTGCCACCTTCCAAGGCGATAAGACCCGCTTCAATAGAAGTCTGCAAGCTCTTGGAAAGAAGGGCGTTTCGTTCAGCGGCAATCTTTCGCATTTCTTCCTGGCAGCTCAGCACTTCTTCTTCGGTACGAGTCAAGTCTTCTGCCTTCTGTTCCTTCAAGGTAGCCATTGCTACAAAGGCCAGAATAAACAGCGAGACCAGGGCCACACCCAAGTCGGTATAGGCCATCCAGGGATTGCTGTTTTCGTCTCTCTTGAAACGCATAGATTATTCCTCGACTTTGGATTCTTCTGCAGGTACGGCAGCTGCGGAAACGGAGTGGCCTACGCGCTGAGTCTGTTCCAGAACTTCCAGGAGGATTTCCTGAGTCTTGACCGCATTTTCCATGAGCACTTCGCTGGCGCGTTCGTGGAAGGCTTCCAGAGACTGGTTGAGATGTTCGATGAAGTTTTCTTCTTCATCACGTTCAGCAGTATCACCGCTGAGCTTTTCAAGGATAGTTTCCAGACCAGCACGGAGCATTTCCAGGTTGGCGCTCAGTTCGGACTGGTTTACACGCATCAGTTCTGCGGTTTCTACAATGTTGCCGCCAAGAGCGTCGGTTGCTTCCTTTTCCTTGACCACACGATTGTCAATGCTTTCAGTGAGAGCCTTCTGGGCTTCAAGCAGCACGGAAGAGGTTTCGGAAAGCTTCTGGAAAGCAGCCAGAATATCGTTGGAAAGAGTCCCAAGCTTTTCGGAAACAGAGGCGGAAAGTTCTGCAGAACCAGCCTGAGCCTTTTCTGCAACCTGAAGGGCAACATTCTTGAGAGTTTCAAGACCTTCACGCTGTGCATCCACATTGGAGGTAGCACGTTCTTCCAGACGTTCCATAAATTCGTTCCACTGAGCGTTGGACTGCTTTACCTGATCGGCAATGGATTCAGCAATGCTGGTAGAAGAATCGGCAAGAGAACTCTGGGCGGATTCACTGACCTTGTAAAGGCCATCATAGACACTGCCGGATACATCGCTCAGCGCAGACTTGACATCATCAGCAACGCCGTTCAAGCCAGCCTTTACTCCAGAAGCAATATCACCAAGACCATTATCCAAAGCAGAGGAAAGGCCATTCAACTTTTCGTCCAGCTTAGACGGGATGGATTCCACGGATGCGGACAGAGCCTTCACGCTGTTTTCCATAGGAGCGAAGGCCGTGGAAATGGAAGCGCTTACAGAGTTCCCCAGATCCTTAACTGCATTATTCATGCCGCTCATTGCAGTTGCCAGAGATTCGTTGAGAGTCTTCACGGAGGTCGACATATCTGCGGAAACCTTCTGGACGGAAGCATTCACGCTTGCAGAAACCTGCTCAACGGAAGCGGACACACTGCTATTCATCTTGGCGGTAGTAGCGGACAATTCCTCCCCTACCTTGTTTACGACGCCGGTAAGGCCTTCCTGCACGGAAGCGGTAACAGCAGCCAAGTTCTTCTCTACACTTTCGAACAGACGTTCAAGACCAGTCTTGTCGGATTCTTCTTCGGGAACATCGCCCTGCATATCCAGAGTCAGGGCATCCAGACGAGCCATGAAACTATCGCGGGAAGCGATCATCAAGGAACGAGTTGCATTCAGGATCAATGCGGCAAACAAGCCACAGAGGGAAGTACCGAAGATACCCTTCATGTTCTGGAACAAGTGCTGGATGGTATCCAAAGTGCCCTGGGTCGTTGTATCCATAGCGCCACCAGCTGTCGCGATGGAAGCCATGAGACCGAAGAAGGTGCCCATCAGGCCAAGGAGAATCACCGTACCGCCAGAACTGCGGGGAACCTTGATTTCCATATTGTTATTCAGGACTTCGTAGGCGATGGGAGAATCCAGACGGATGTTCTTGCTCAGAAGACGCTTTGCAAGAGCGATACGTTTTGCCACTACGCCATCACCAGAGATTCCATAAATACCGCGGCTCTCGCAAGTTTCAAGAACGGAAGTTTCTGCAGCCACCTGCTTAATCTTCTTGAGGGCGACGACCTGTTCCACGATGAACACCACGAAGATGGCGATCATGATCATCCAGCCAAACAGCGGAGCGCCGAAATAGCTAGCGCCTGCCAATAGAACCGCAAGGCCCACAATTGTTAACAACAAGACGGATGTGAATGTATTCTTCATTTTTCACCTGCTTAGGCCTTAGGAGAGGCCACTGTTTCAAACAAATTCAACTGACCACGGTTAAAGCCGCGGAGGAACAAGGCCCACTTGCTCTGGTACCATTCAATGACCTGAATGGTAAGACCGCGGGCATAATCGCAAAAATCATCAGTAAAGGCCAGGAAGCCGTTTTCGTAAGCGTAATGGGGATTCCAGTAGCGACCTACATTTCGTGCGCAAGAAGTAGCAGAACTGTAGTAGTGTCCAGAACCCTTGGTAGCAAATGCCGCTGCAAAACGTTTCTTGGCAAGAGCATTCAGAGAACTACGCAAGGAAACCACCATGGAGTTTTCCTTATCCCTAAGGGAGGCTTCCAGACTGGGCAAGAGTTTGGATACGGCATCCACAGCGGATTCTCCGTGCCAGTACTTGCACAATTTTTCCTGTAGCTGCATCACACGGCCATGCATACGCACAAACAGCGGTTCTGCATCGCTGACCAGCAAATGGATGGTAGCGGAATAGAACGCGTTAATGTCCTGCTTGTTATTCTTTACGGTAAGAGTCCAGCCCTTCTCCTCGTCATGCTGGAGGAAATCTCCTCCCTCGAGAAGCAAGCGCGTCACTTCTTCCGTAGAGAAGCGCTGCATCCACTTGGTGCGGAACTCGTCATAAAGTTTATTGGCATCCGCGATGATCTGAGGGAAACTGGCATCGGCCAGTTTCCATGCGGTATCACTGTAGGAAATCAATTCCGAGGATCCAACTGTTGCAGTCGGGTCGTTCAGCATGGCATCCAGATGTTCGTAAAGAACGATAGACCACGTCACCATCATGGACTGGGACAAATTAGCCACCATAGATGAACGGTTCGGTCGTACGTTCAGACGGACACTGCTGCCCGTCATCTTACGAATAGATCTGCGGAAGGAATCTTGCACTTAGTCTCCTAGAATGCAGTTTCGATGCGCTGCCAGATGGAGCGGTTCACGCGCTTGTTCTGGCTAGCCAGTTCTTCGGATTCCTTACGGATATCAGATTCAAGATTGTTCTTGACCAAGGACTGATCACCTTCAAACTGACCACCAGCTTCCAGATACAGACCATAGACGTTATTGGAAATCTTGGTCTCTGCAGAGATTGCCTTACTTGCACGAGCAGAAAGAGCAAAACGGTTGCGGTTGAATTCGCAACGAGACAGGAAAATTTCGGGAGCGTCGTCCAACCACAGTCCGTAGTAGTTGTTCACAAAATGGACATTTTCAAAAATGCCCTTGGAACGGAACACAGTATTGCGGAATGCATTTTCCACCACCAGGTTCTTCACTTCGAAGGGGCGGTTCAAAGAAATGAAATGGATGCCGTTCCAGCTATAGGACGGATTCTGACTGCGGAACACCACAGGCTTTTCTTCGGAGCCCTGAATACGTACCGTACCGCGGAACGTAATCTTGGCATATTCTCCCATAAGGACGGTCACCCCAGGTTCAATGTTCAGAGTGTCGTTAGCGGAGAACACCACGCCCATTTCAAGCAGGTAGGGACTTTCAGAAGCGAGCAAGTTTACCTTGCCGTTTTCTACCTGAGGGAAAGGTCTTTCGCCAGCAACAGCCAAAGAGGCCAGAGCGAGAAGGCCAGTAAGACAACGAGTCAACTTAGCAAAGCGCATTAAAATTCACTCCTCAGCTTAATCTTCTGGATGACGTGCATATCGGGAATAATGCTTCCGGAAACGATGTCATTCATCTTCAAGTCGCCAGAAAGTTCAATGCTAGCGTTCACCAGGACGCCATGAGTTACATCAAACAAAATGTCACCGGAGCCCAGAATGAAACCGTTGCTTTCCATCAGCACATCGGAAGTGGAATCTGCTGTTTCCCTGTACTTCAGGTTCATACCCACGCGGGCCATCTGTACGCCGTCGTGAACGTACTGTTCCTTAAAGGTAAAGGTCTTGTACACCGTAGTGTTGCCGTTACGCCCCGGAATTTCAGTAGGACGTTCCCAGGTTTCGCCAACGGAAACAGCCTTACCCGGAAGGATGGGCTGAATCTTCAGGAACAGACGGACCAGGTTCAGAGCTTCTGTTCCCAGCGTAAGGGAGTCTTCCAGGATTGCAGAACTGATCATGCCATCCTTAGCCATCTTGTACTGGAAATTTTCGGTAGCGACAGCCTTTTCCATTTCGCGGAATTCTTCCACGGTACGCTTGTCGGACTGATAGTCAACGGAATCCACGTTCAATTCGAACTTTGCAGTGCCATCATCGTAGGCGGTCAGCATGCTATTGGAGGCACGGACCTGAAGGTGGGTGGTCATGGCTTCCGGAGAAGTGGAAGTGGAATCCATAGGAAGAATGGAATTCAGGTTGGATTCAAGGTGATAAGTCTGTACGGGAGCATTTTCAGTATTGAATGCGAGGACGTACTGATCATTATCACAGGAACATAAGAAAAGCAGTGCAGCAGAGCTGGCGAGATATTTAATAAAAGTCATGGTTAAAATGTAGCAAAGACATAAAAAAACAGGGTCCCTCGCTTGCCGAGAGACCACTGAATCAGGCCTTTTTTCCGGAGTCCCCTTTTTCCAGTCGCATCCGCTGGAAGAAGGCCTTCAGGATCCCAAGACATTCTTCGGCAAGAACGCCTCCTGTAACGGGCACGGGACGTTTTAGGGCGTTATCCGTAATCACGTCGATGGTAGTTCCGCAACCGCCAAAACGAGTATCGGGAGAACCATAGACCACACGGGAAACTCGACTATTCAGAATAGCGCCCGCACACATGGGACAAGGTTCAAGCGTTACATACAAAGTACAACCATCCAGACGCCAGTTGTCCAAAGCACCTGCAGCCGTACCGATGGTCAAAATTTCAGCGTGGGCAGTAGCATCCTTCAGCATCTCGATTTGGTTATGACCTTTACCGATCACGACCCCATCCTTCACGATGACGCATCCAATGGGAATTTCCTTTTCGTCAAAAGCCTGCTGCGCCTCACGAAGAGCCATGCGCATGAAGCGTTCGTCTTCTTCCGCCAGCAACTTTGCCGCAATCTCCATCGGGTCAATATCACCCACTTTTTTCAGGTCTTCCATAAATTCGGCCTGCTAAATAAAAAGGTTTACGGCGGAAAGGATCAAAGCCAATATACCGCAAACCAAAGCGGCAATGGACGCCGGAGAAATAGAACGTTCCTTGGAATCCGTACTTTCATCCAGGCGAACATTTTCAGGAAGCATTTTCATCAAATGACGGATCTGCTTTTCCATAGAATTGCAGCGGGCATCAAGGTTCTGTAATTGAATATCGTGTTCTTCGTCCTTCACCGCCTGCCTATGGATTTCGGCATCCTGAGCCCCATTCTTATTTACCAGGGAATCCAAGCGGAAGTCATGTTCCTTATCCTTGGCCACCTGGGATTTCAGCTTAAAATCCTGAGTCTGATTTTGAGCACTCAAGGAATCCAGACGGGAGTCGTGCTCACGATCCTTTTCGCGGAGTTCGCTAATCACTTCTTCTTCATTTTCAGACATTGAGTACTCCCCTACTTTAATCCACGGCCATAGGCACAGTTGTTATCTTCGTGCATGTAGTCGCCATCATGATAGTAGGCAGCACGGGCTCGACAACCACCACAACGGTCGTTATACTTACACTTGCCGCAGGAGCCTTCGTAAGCCTTGGTACGAAGTTTCTTGAACACCTCCGCATTTGCCCAGATTTCGTCAAAGGGGGCATCATGAACATCGCCGGCAACTTCCATCATATAGGCGCAGGGGCGAACCTCTCCCACCGGGTTAATGATACAGTAGTCCAAGCCGGCAAGGCATCCGCGAGTGTAGCGGGTCTTAATATCCAGCTGATCAGCAATACGCAGGAACTGAGGGGCACATGTAGGCTTTACAGGAATACCCAAAGTTCGGCTCTTTTCCATAATGTCACGGAGAAGTTTCTCGTATTCCGCCACATGGAGCGCATGGTCTGCAATTTCTTTACCACGACCAACAGGCACCAGGAAGAAAATCTGATGGTTTACGGCACCTATACTCTTGACCCAATCCATAATGTCGAAAATTTCAGACTGATTCCAGTCCATGATGGTGGTGTGAATCTGGAACGGGAGACCTGCGGCCTTACAATTTTCAATGCCGGCCATCGTCAATTCAAAAGCATTTTCCAGACCGCGGAACTTGTTATGGCGAGCAGGATCGATACTGTCGATGCTGATTCCCATGGCCATGGCCCCGGCCTTCTTCAGATTCTGGGCCATTTCGGCGGTAATCATGGTGCCATTGGTACCGAAAACCGGACGGAGACCAACGCGAGAAGCATGTTCCACCAATTCCACAATATCCGGGCGAGTCATGGGTTCGCCACCACTAAAGATCATAATCTTGAAACCGGCCTTGGCAATTTCATCAATAAGCTTGTGGCCTTCTGCGGTCGTAAGCTCACGATCCCTATGGTCACCGGCATTCTGGTAACAATGCTTGCAGGTCAGGTTGCACTTATTGGTGGTCATCCAAGATACGATCATGATTATCCTCTTTTTATTACAATCGCAAATATAAAAAATGGGATTCCCCATCAGGGAAACCCATTCTAGTATTGATTGAAAACGAAACTAATTAAAGTTCAAAATCGAAATCGCCGTCGTCTTCCAAATCATCACAGGACTTATTTGCAAAAGCCTTGTCATAGAAATAGGTGGTAACACCATCTTCGTCAGTGCACTTCAGGACAGAACCGCTGGGGCAGCCAGAACCTTTCTTAGCGGTCATTTCCATGACGACACCTTCGTCTTCTTCTTGCTGGCTAACGCAGCGTTCATCCACATTAGCCTTATTGCTTGCAGTATTGTCCATTTCAGCACAAGTATGGGTGTTCATTTCCATAACGTCGGCCAGACAAAAGAGAAAACTTACAAAAAGAGTACAAGAAATTTATTTCAGCCCAGCTTTTTTTTGCTTGAGTTTTAAACTTTCTTGATTCTTGCAGCAAAAGTCAACGCTGCAGATATTACAACGGCCAGCAAAGTGGGTCCAACAGCCTCGAATCCCGTAGTAACAGCCACCTGATAAACTGCGAAACCCGCAAGCCAGGCGAACAGATTCCAGATCCAAAAGCACTTCTTCTCCAGATGTTCTTTCACGAAATAGAAGGAAACCAAGAGTACAGCGGCCATGGGCGCAAAGACAGAGGCAATCATGTACAGGAAGTGAATGTAGTGATCCACAATGCCCCAGATGGCAAGAACCGTACTGAGTGCACAGACAACAACGCCAGTAATTTTAGGGTTCAGCCTGTTAACAATGGCCTTGGCAGATTCGCCTGCAGAATTTGCAGCCAAGAAGTTGGTAGTCACCGTAGAAAGGGCCACAATGAGAATTCCCGGAATACCGATACCCGCCAAAAGAATAGCCTGGGCAATGTTGGTTCCCACACCGAGACCCGCAATCTGCAAACCGATGAAGTACATCCAAAGGCTTGCAACCGTATATGCAATCGCAGAAACGGCCGTCGCCTGGACAGGCTTCTCCACGTCCTTCGTATAGTCGGAAATGACCGGCAGCCAGGAAAGAGGCATGGCAATGGAAATTTCAAAAACAGTCCAGAAGTTAAAAGTCGGAAGATTTGCAGATGCACCTGCCGCAGCAGAATCTAGACCGAAGAACTTAGCAGTCAGCACCACCAGAAGGACCGCAAGGAGACTCATGACCACTGTAGTAATCTTCTGAGTTTTACGAAGTCCCACAAAAACCCATGCGGCAATTAACGCAGCAATAATAACGCACGTAACGGGAAAAGAAATAGGAAGATTAAGGCCACCTAATGCTAGAGCGCCCTGGGCATTCAGGACTGCAATCCAGCCAATCAGCTGCAACAGGTTCAAGGACGCAAAAAATTTGGAGCCGTACTTACCGAATGTAGAAGCGGTAGTTTCCATGGCGTTCAGACGAACTCGAGCACCAATAAGGCCCACGAAGTACAACATGATGCCACCCAAGACATGCCCCAGAATCAACGGAAGCCAAAGTCCCTGGGGCGTATTTGCAGCACCGATTTCAATACCACATTCAATTTCGGAAACGGAAATGGCGACACCAAACCAGATGGCACCATTCGTAAACAGGTTCGTTTTCTTTTCCATCTGCGAATCTCTAAACCTAAATATTCTTCAGCACCTTCTGGGCAGCGGTGATGGTTTTCTCGATATCTTCATCCGTATGGGCAGAGCTAACGAAGATTGCTTCAAATTGACTGGGAGCCAGATAGATGCCTTCGTCAAGCATTCCCAGGAAGTACTTGCGGAACAGTTCCAGGTCGGACTTCTGTACATCGGCAAAGCAATTTACGGGACCTTCCGTAAAGAAGACACAACCCATGGAGCCTACCTGGTTGGTCGTCATGGGAAGGCCAGCCTCGTCTGCTGCGGACTTAAGGCCCTTCAGCAGTTTTGTAGTGCTGGCTTCGGCGCGAACATAATGTTCGGGATTGCCGCTGAGTTCTCGCATGGTGGCAAGGCCTGCAGCCATAGCCACCGGATTGCCAGACAAGGTGCCTGCCTGATAGATTCCGCCCAAGGGAGCGATCTGCTGCATCACGTCCAGGCGACCGCCATAAGCACCCACAGGCATGCCGCCACCGATGATCTTACCGAAGGTAGTAAGGTCTGGAGTAATGCCGTACAGACCCTGTGCGCAGTGAATGCCCACGCGGAAACCCGTCATGACTTCATCCACAATCAGGAGAGCGCCATGCTTTTTGGTTTCGTCGGAAAGGGTCTGGAGGAATTCCCTGGTTGCAGGAACAACCCCCATGTTGCCAGCCACAGGTTCCACAATGACACCGGCGATTTCATTACCGATGGCGTTAAACGTTTCGCGGACACCAGCCACATCATTGTACTGGAGAGTCAAAGTGTACTTGGCAAGATCAGCAGGAACACCCTTACTGCTGGGCTTACCGGTGGTCAACATTCCGGAGCCAGCCTTGATTAAAAGGCTATCGCTATGACCATGATAGCAGCCTTCAAACTTGATAATCTTGTCGCGACCGGTAAAGCCTCGAGCCGCACGGATAGCGCTCATGGTGGCCTCGGTACCGGAGTTCACCATACGAATCATCTGGATACTGGGCACCAGCTGCATGACCAGCTTTGCAAGTTCTGATTCCAGACCGCAGGGAGCGCCAAAGCTCAAGCCGTTCTGTGCAGTTTCAGCAACCGCCTTGATAACAGCGTCATGAGCATGCCCCAACATCATGGGACCCCAGGAGCCCACGTAATCCACATAGTCATTTCCATCCACATCATAGATGTGACTTCCCTTAGCACGGGCAATAAACGGAGGGGTAGCCCCCACGTTACCAAAGGCTCGAACAGGACTATTGACGCCACCAGGCATCAGGGACTTTGCTTCAGCAAACAGTTTTTCACTAACAGAATGATTCATGAGCACGAAAATAAAAAAAACTCAGCTCGTAAAAAAATATCACCCCCAAAAATAACACCATCATTGATGCATTATTTCCAGACCTAAATAGGTTCCGTCTTTTTTGTACAATGTTCCTTCCCAGTCCAGCATCACATCTCCATGAGACAATTCTTCCTTTGCCGCGTAAAAATCCTTCGTGCTAAAGCGAAACAGAGCCATTCTAGAATCTATAGCGTCACACATATCCATCGCTCCCGCACATATATGTTTTACATTTCTTTCTTCCAGCATTTTACAGAACCTCTCTAATTTTTCATTTTTCTCCCTTACCAACGCATACAATTCACTGCAGCGAACACCATTCTGGGATTTACAAAAATGGCTGTTTGACATTCCATCATAAACAAAGGCTTTCATCGTTAAACTTTTTTGGTAAGAAACAGCAATTAAGGTATCCCCATAATTTTCTGCCGTTTCCTTCACAAAAGCTCGCTCCTGCGGGGATAATCCACAGGGAACCGCAAAACCATTTTCATAACACATTTCAAAGGGTATCAGAGAATCAACCTCATTTTCCCTATAGAAGTGCTTAAGGCTCCTTTCAAAAATAGAGGCTAGCAGCGAATCTATTTCTAAATCTTTGGGGAATTTATTTTCATTGATGCGAACATAGTAGCGTTCCGGTACCCAAGTAGAGCCATCCTCTTCCAGGAACTTTCCCATTGAAAATTTCTTTGAAAGAATTACTTGAGCATAAAGATCATCGCACTTCTTGCCATCCTTCGAAGCACAGGCAGCTTCAAGAGATCCATCTTCATTGAGAATCATTTTCGACATTGTCGGAACACCATCAACAACGGATTGCGCATAGCTGATAGATTGTAGTTTAATGCGAAGCCCCTTTAGAGAGTCTTCACCATTCATTTTCTTCACCACATTCACAAGCAGTGCAGAATCCAGGGAACAAGGATGACGAGTTTCTACCCCATCTACGTCTGAAAAACAAACCCTATAGACAAGATCCTGGGACTCGGTTTGAAGCGAATCTTTCACCGATGTTTTCTTCTTGGATAATTTTGTAATATCATCAAGAACCTTTTGAATATCCTTGCTAAAGGAAGCTAATCTGGTATCAAAGAACTTTTCGATTAACACGGAGTCCAACACAGTATACGTCATCAAGGAAACAGGCTCATTGACAACTTTGTCATCTGCAAACTTTTTCACGGACTTCGATGTATCATTTTGACTGCAGCCTGACAGAACAGCTAAAACGCAAAGAAACAATACTCTAAAAAACACTCTAAACCCCAAAGATGGATGCCCATTTTCGTTCAAATTAGCAAAATTGCAATCAAAGATTGCATTTAGCAGCGGCTCGGCAATGTCAAAGCATAAATACTTTGCCACTGCGCTCGCCTTTTTACTAGATTTGTCCCGTTCAAATAATTAAACCTTAAAAAGGACTCTAGTAATGAGCAAGAATTACAAGATTGCAGTTCTCCCGGGCGACGGTATCGGTCCGGAAGTGATGAAGGAAGCTGTCCGCGTTCTGGATGTTGTTTCCAAGAAGTTCGGCTTCGACGTGAATGCTGAATGGGCAAACGTCGGTGGCGCTGCTTACGATGAAAGCGGTTCTCCCCTGCCGGAATCCACCCTCAAGCTGGGCGAAGCTTCTGACTGTATTCTTTTCGGTTCTGTGGGCGGCCCCAAGTGGGAACACCTTCCTCCTAACCTGCAGCCGGAACGCGGTGCTCTCCTGCCGCTCCGTAAGCACTTCAAGCTTTTCTGCAACCTCCGCCCCGCTCGCGTTTACAAGGAACTGGCCGGTGCTTGCCCGCTCCGTTCCGACATCGTCGGTGACGGTTTCAACATCCTTACCGTTCGTGAACTGACTGGCGACGTTTACTTCGGTCAGCCCAAGGGCCGCGAAGGCATTCCTGGCTCCAAGGAAGAAATCGGTTTCGACACCATGAAGTACAGCCGCTACGAAGTGGAACGCATCGCCCGCTTCGCTTTCGACGCTGCTATGCTCCGCAACAAGAAGGTCGCTTCCATCGATAAGGCTAACGTTCTCACCACCTCCGTCCTGTGGCGTGAAGTTGTGAACGAAGTCATCAAGGATTATCCGGAACTGACTCTCGAACACCTCTATGTGGACAACGCTGCTATGCAGCTCCTGAAGCGCCCCCGCGACTTCGACGTGATGCTCTGCCCGAACCTCTTCGGCGACATCCTGACCGACGAATGCGCAATGCTCACCGGTTCCATGGGCCTCCTCCCCTCCGCTTCTATCGCTGAAGGTTCCTTCGGTCTGTACGAACCGGCAGGTGGTTCCGCTCCGGACATCGCTGGCAAGGGCATCGCTAACCCGCTGGCACAGATCCTCTCCACCGCTTTGATGCTGCGTTACACCTTCAAGGAAGAAGAAGCTGCACGCGCTATCGAAGCCGCTTGCGAAAAGGTGATTTCTCAGGGCTACCGCACTGGCGACATCTACCAGGAAGGCTGCACCAAGGTCGGCACCACCGGCATGGGCGACGCTATTATTGCCGCACTCAAGTAATTCGAGCATAACAATGCGAAAAAAGACCAGTTCTCATTTTTGAGGCTGGTCTTTTTTTACCCAAACAAATTTTATCCAAATAAATCTCGAATTAATACGCGGCGACTACACTCGTATAATCCGCAATCCTTTTTTGCAGCCAGCTTTTGAGGGCTACGACATCCGTAGTGTAACTGCGCTTGGGTTGCCAGCGGGCGGCATCATTTTCCAGAGCATTCTGGCACAGCGCCACATATTCATCTAGATTGGCGGTTGCATAATCATACAAAACATCTTTCAGTTCGTTCCAGCGTGCCTTATAGGCTGCCAGGAATTCTTCGTTACTGAACATGTTGGTAAAGAAACCACTTTCGCCGTAACCGTTCCAAGCAGCACCCGCGTTCACATTTCCGCCCGGACCAAATCCGCCGAATCCACCCATACCGCCGCGGCCTCCTGCCCCATTATTTGCAGTGTTACAATAAACCCATGCGCTCATGTTTTCGGCAATGCAGTTGAAAGGGCTCTTGCTAGGATTGCCGCTACTCAAGATCCAGGAATTTTCGCCAAAGTATTCAGAGGTTTCTTCATTCCAGCTGTAGCCAAAGCCTCCATCGTAATCCCAAATAGGACCGAAGGCGTATTTACCCTCAGCGCTTTCCTTATAGAGGTAAGTACTGCGGGGAGCCTCCAGTTCCACATTGCGGGTCACTTCCTGAATAATCAAATAGTCGATGAATGTGGCAACATCCATCAAAGCGGAGAACGTAGCGAAATCACCATCGGCAATAGCCTGCTCCACCTTGGAGAAATCCGCCTGGATGGATTCCAAGGCGGTAGCCGTAACATCCTTAGGGTACTTCACGGCCATGGGCAACTTGTAAACGCTACTCCAGAAATTATTGTGTTCCCAAGTGTTCAATTCCGGACCATCGTCCTTATCCATATTGAACAGCACACCTGTGGCCTTGTCAATGTTCACGCGGCTGGCAGCCTGTTCAATCTGTTCCGTCAGCTGGTAGATTCCCTTGTAATCCCCGTTCACTTCTACTTCTACAAAACGGTTGGCGTTCACGAACTTGAAGTTTCCCATGTTGCGGGCCATATCAAAAACAACCGCATTCATGAACTTGCTCTGATCGCGGTAATTGGCTAGCAACACCCAGTCCTTATTGGCAGCTAACCCAAGTAGCTCAGCCTTTTCGTTAAACTTGATGCGGTACGGTTTCTTCGGGTACCACAGGCGTGTGGAATTTCCGCGGTAGCGCACCTTCCCCGCCATCGCAGGAACATTCCCATACAAGCCATTGCCCGCAATCTCAATGACGGCCTCGCTATAGACAGCCTCGCCATTTTCTGTTGTATCATTTAGTGCGACACTATCGGGAACTGTAATGCGAATATAAGGAATGCCGTTATTCGGCAGGGGGGCAGACACAGAACTGGAGCTTTCCTCAAAAGTCGATTCATCACCAGTCTCTGGACTTGCAACATTTTCGGGGGTTGCAATATTTTCTGGACTCGCAACATTTTCGGAGTTCGCAATATCTTCCGGACCTGTGGAATTTTCCCCACAGGCAATCATCAAGCCACACCATACAAAAACAGCCACCCAACGCCAAAACATCCCGATCATAAAGCACCTCAAAAGGCAATTTAGACCAATCTGTTTTTCATGAAAAGGGCTGTTTCCAAGATTCAGAACAATTTCGTGTTAAGGATGTGTTAAGCCTTGAGCAAATTCTCAATATCTTCTCGACTCAGGTAAGTGCGCTGTTCCAAGCCTTCCACAATGGCGAGCAAGGATTTCTGGCAGGCCATCAGAATGTTGTAGCACTGTTCCACCACGTTGGTTTCCGCCAGCTGGAAATAATAGCAGGCGGCCTGAAAACTCTGATAGTCAGCGTCACTGCGGTTCAGTTCCATAGGGAGTTCCCGCATCACCGTGTCCAAGTTGCAAGCGAATTCCTTGCGGATAATGAACTCGGAAATATGTCCGGCGATAGCGATGTGGGCGGAGCCGTCCAGTTCGCTTCCCGTAATGCGGGTAATGCCCGGACGTTCCTTGGAGTTCACCATCTTCACGTATTCCAGCGGACGCTTGAACAAAAACGCAACGAGGGCATGGCCTGCTTCGTGGCGACACAATCGGGTATATTCTTCTGCACCGAAGAATTCCACCAAGGATTCACGAGTTAAAATCTGTTCAGACATACTTCAAATCTAGAAATTTCAAAAATCAAATTTGCGGCACAGATCCTCTGCCAATTAAAGTGCCGTATCCAGCACCATCATCAGGGAGAATCCTAAAGCAAAAAGCAAGGTCACCCCATCGAAATGAATTCCGTCGCTTGCCTCGGGCAGCAATTCCTCCACCACCACATAGATCATTGCACCTGCTGCAAGGCTAAGCAAATAGGGCATTGCCGGCAGCAAGGCGCTGGCCAGGAAAATGGTAACGATTGCGGCACCCGCTTCTGCAATTGCGGAAACAACGCCCAGCCAAAAGGACTTAAGGCGGGTTTCACCTTCAGCACGTAGCGGCAAGGAAATAATCGCACCTTCCGGAAAATTCTGCAAAGCCATACCAATGGAAACCGCTACCGCAGACGCCAAGGATACAACACCTGCGACACTCTCCGCCACACCAACTGATACCGCAGCACCATCCGTAACTGCGACCGCCCCCGCAAGCCACCCGGCAAACACAACGCCAATGGCCATGCCTTCAGGAATATTATGGATGGTTACAGCCAGCGCAAGCATGGTGGTGCGTTTCATCTTCACCTGGGGGCCTTCGGGTTCGTCACTGCCCAAGTGCAAATGAGGCGTAAGCTTGTCAATTAAAAAGAGCAAAAGAATGCCAGCCCAGAAACCAGCCACCGGCGGAACAAAGGCAAGCTTACCGTAATTTCCAGAGGACTCAATGGAAGGCAGCAGCAGGCTCCACACAGAAGCTGCCACCATCACGCCTGCAGCAAAGGCAATCATCCCACGCTGCACCTTGGGCGGCAAGCTTCCCTTCACGAAAAAAACGCAGGCAGCCCCAAGAACAGTCCCTAAAAACGGGATTCCAATTCCATAGATTACAGGCAAGTAACGTGCAATATCCATAATCCACCTCGTCAGTCAATTTACTTTACACCCCCATTTCCCATAATAGCAAGAAATAGGGATCCTTGCATACAAGAAATGCCGCAAAAAAGCGGCACTTCTAATTTTTTCAGAAACGAGGCATTACCTTTTCTTCTTGGATTTTGCCTTAGACTTCTTCTTAGTAGTCTTCTTAGTAGTCTTCTTAGAAGACTTTTTCTTGCTAGCCTTCTTTGCGGCAGGCTTCGGAGCCGGCTCAGGAGCAGCTTCCTCCGCTACAGGTTCTTCTGCAGCAGGTTCTGCTACGGCTTCTTCAGCCGGTGTCTCTTCTGCGGGAGCTTCTTCTGCGGAAGCTTCTTCAGCCTGTGCAGGTTCTTCTGCAGCGGGTTCTTCAGCCGGAGTTTCTTCGGCAGCAGGTTCTGCAGTTTCTTCCGCGACAGGTTCAGCAGCAGGTTCCTCAGCTACAGGTTCTTCTGCAGGCTGTTCAGTAGAGGAATCGCTATAGCTAGAGTAGTAATCCTCATAGGAAGCAGGTTCTGTATTTTCGCTTTCAGAGGAAGAACTTTCTGCGGCAGGTTCTGCAGTAGGTTCTGCGGCAATGTCGCCCCATTCGTCAGACTTTTTCTTTGCGCTAGCAGAACCACCGAACAGATCAAAATGAACCGTGATGGAACCACCAAACTTCATTGAACTCAGGCGGAAATTAACGTCAGCCAAATCTTCGAACTTCTTGTTCATGGTCAAGTAAGTCCAATCCAGTTCAATGCCCACGTTATACGGCAACTGGGCGCCCACAGCAACCGTTGCAAAGAAATTCAGGGGACTTCTCCACCAGGTAATGTAATTTGTGGCAGGAATCGGATAGCCAATTCGAGCTTCAAAATAAGGACGAGTGCCCCATTCTTCAGGACCGATTACACCAACAGAACCCCACAGAGGGATCGAAGGCATGACAATGTTATTGTCACCATCTTTCTGCACACTGAAGAGGCCAAGACCGCCACCCACCATCAACGGGCCTGCGGGGAACACTAAAAATTCACCACCAAAACCAAAAGAAATATCGGAATTGAGATCCGTGTTGGTGTCGATACCCTTTGCAGTTTTCTTTTGCTGGACGTTACCAGGAGCATATCCAGAAACAAAGCCCTGAATTTGAGCAGCAGAACTAAATGTAACGCAAGCGCCCAAAGCGAGAGCCAATACAGTAGAAACTCTTTTCATTTCAAAACCCTTTCTAATGAATGCAAATATAGCTTTGTCGTACTAGAGTTCCTCGTAATTTTTAACTAACAATTGCAATCCGCGAAACACGCATAAACTTTTGTAAACATTGTCAAAAATCCGACGCAGGAATCAGGGTTAAGTATTAAAAAAACCGCCCCCTGCAGGTGATGCAGGAAGCGGATATTTAGTAGACAGTAGGCAGGGATTCGGGAGATGAACCTCGCCTGCGTCACAGGCCGACCTCACACCTGTTTAGCCCACAAAAATACGGCCAGGCCGCATTCGACCCTAGCTACCCAACAAAAATACGGCCGTTGCGGAACAGCTGCATCCACGGGCCGTCTTCGCCCCATTCAGCCGGATGCCAGGAGTACTGGCAGGTACGGAATACACGTTCCGGATGCGGCATCATGACGAGAGCACGACCGTCTTCAGAGCAAAGGCCGTTGATTGCAAACGGAGAACCGTTGGGGTTCAGCGGGTAGCGTTCGGTGTATTCGTGCTTGCCGTCCACGTAGCGGAGGGCTACGAGGCCAGTCTTCAAGCAGGCTTCTGCAGCTTCACGAGAGGCGAATTCTGCGCGGCCTTCACCGTGAGCCACAGCGATGGGCAATACGGAACCAGCCATACCCTTCAGGAGAACAGCCGGGGTATCTTCAACCTTCAGAGAGCAGTAACGGGCTTCGAAACGTTCAGAGAGGTTCTGAACGAAGCGGGGCCAATGCTTTGCGCCAGGAATCAAGTCCTTCAGGTTGGAAACCATCTGGCAGCCGTTGCAGACGCCCAGAGTGAAGGTGTCCTTACGGTTGAAGTAGGCTTCGAATTCTGCGCGAGCCTTGGGGTTGAACAAGATGCTCTTTGCCCAGCCTTCGCCAGCGCCAAGAACGTCACCGTAGCTGAAGCCACCGCAAGCCACCAGACCATTGAAGTCCTTCAGGCTTACGCGACCGCTCAAGATGTCGGTCATGTGAACGTCGATGGATTCGAAACCGGCCTTGGCAAATGCAGCAGCCATTTCCAGTTCACCGTTAACGCCCTGTTCGCGGAGGATAGCCATCTTCGGGCGGCTAGAGTAATCCTTGATGATCTTTGCGCTTGCATTGAGATCGAAGGTGACCTTCGGGGTGATACCCGGATCATCCTGTTCAAGCTTCAGCTGGTATTCGCTTTCGGCGCAAGCCGGATTGTCGCGGAGGGCGGCGATGCGGCGAGTGGTATCGGACCAGATAGCGCGAAGGTCAGAGAGGCCTTCTGCGTAGTCGCCAATGACGATGTTGTAAGTGTTGTTCAGCTTACCGATTTCAGAAATGGTGTCGCCAAGACCTGCAGCAGCGAAGGCAGCCTTAACAGCAGCAACGTCTGCATTTGCAACCTGAAGCACAGCGCCCAGTTCTTCGTTGAAGAGAGCGTCGATGATGTTGCCCTGGAGAGAATTTACATCCAAAGTAACACCAACGTGGCCTGCGAACGCCATTTCGGTAACGGTGGTATAGAGACCGCCATCAGACTTATCATGGTAAGCCATGATCTTGCCGTCGGCATTGAGCTTCTGGATGGTTTCGAAGAAGGCGCGGAGTTCCTTAGCGGAATCAACGTCCGGAGCCTTGTCGCCAAGCATGTTATAGACCTGAGCTGCAATGGATGCACCCATACGGTTCTTACCGCGAGCCAGGTCAACCAGCATCAAGGTAGTCTCCTTGTTCTGGATGAGCTGCGGGGTCATGGTCTTGCGAACGTCGGCGCAGGGAGAGAAGGCGCTGATGACCAGGGAGATGGGAGCGGTCACGCGGTGGCTACCCTTTTCGTCCTGCCATACAGTGCTCATGGACATGGAGTCCTTGCCCACCGGAATGGTGATGCCTAGTTCCGGGCAGAGTTCCATACCGATTGCCTTCACAGCTTCGTACAGGTCGGCACCGTCACCTTCGTAGTTGGGAGTTGCCATCCAGTTTGCGGAAAGGTTTACGCGGCCCATATCCGGAACGTAAGCGGCAGCCATGTTGGTGAGGGATTCAGCAACAGTCATGCGGGCTGCGGCAGCCGGAGAGATGAGAGCGATAGGAGCGCGTTCGCCCATGGACATGGCTTCACCTTCGTAGGTGTCCAGAGTTGCGCTAGTGACAGCGCAGTCAGCCACGGGAACCTGCCAGGGGCCAACCATCTGGTCGCGGCAGATCATACCGGTCACGGAACGGTCACCGATGGAGATCAAGAAGGTCTTGTCTGCCACAGTGGGGTTAGCGAGAACGCGGTGTGCAATATCCTTGATGGTTGCATCAGCAGGAACCACCTGAGAAGTGAGCGGACGCTTCTGGCTCTTTTCGTTACGGATCATGCGAGGCGGCTTGCCCAAAAGGACTTCCAGCGGCATGTCGATAGGAGTAGAACCGAAGTGCTTATCGGTAAGAGTCAAGTGCTTTTCAGGAATAGCTTCGCCAACCACTGCATACGGGCAGCGTTCACGCTTACAGATAGCGTCGAACACGTCAAGCTTGTTACCAGCAACAGCGATCACATAACGTTCCTGGGATTCGTTACTCCAGATTTCGAAGGGGCTCATACCCGGTTCGTCGTTAGGAACGTTACGGAGTTCAAACTTACCGCCGAGACCGCCATCGTTCACCAGTTCCGGGAAGGCGTTGGAAAGTCCACCTGCACCAACGTCGTGGATGAAGGTAATGGGGTTTTCTTCGTCCATTGCCCAGCAACGGTCGATGACTTCCTGGCAACGGCGTTCCATTTCGGGGTTTTCGCGCTGCACAGAGGCGAAGTCCAGAGATTCGTTACCGGCACCGTTAGCCACAGAACTTGCAGCACCGCCACCAAGGCCGATGAGCATAGCCGGACCACCGAGAACAACCAGGTGGTCACCCGGGTCGATGTGGCCCTTTTCGATGTGGTCATGCTTGATGTTGCCGAGACCACCAGCCAGCATAATGGGCTTGTGGTAACCGCGAACTTCGGTACCCTTTTCAGCAGAGACTTCCTGTTCGAAAGTACGGAAGTAACCGAGAATGTTCGGGCGGCCATATTCGTTGTTGAATGCGGCACCGCCCAGAGGACCTTCAATCATGATGTCCAGAGCGGAAGCGATACGGCTGGGGCTGCCAAAATCCTTTTCCCAAGGCTGAACTGCGCCCGGCAGCTTGAGGTTGGAAACGCTGAAGCCAGTGAGACCGGCCTTCGGCTTGGAACCCTTACCAGTTGCACCTTCGTCACGGATTTCACCGCCACTACCGGTTGCAGCACCGGGGAACGGAGAAATTGCAGTGGGGTGGTTATGAGTTTCCACCTTCATCAAGATATCCACTTCTTCGTTGTGGAAGTCGTACTTGTTGGTGCGGGGGTCTGCGTAGAAACGACCGGCGGTTGCACCCTTCATCACGGCAGCGTTATCCTTGTAGGCGCTGAAGATGTTGGTGTTGTGCAGAGCGTAGGTGTTCTTGATCATCTGGAACAGGGACTTGTCCTGCTTGACGCCGTCGATGGTCCATTCAGCACCGAAAACCTTGTGGCGGCAATGTTCGGAGTTGGCCTGAGCGAACATGTACAGTTCCACGTCGGTGGGATTGCGCTTGAGGGCGGTAAAGTTGTTGACCAGGTAGTCGATTTCGTCGGCGGAAAGAGCGAGGCCCATGGCCTTGTCTGCCTTGACGAGAGCTTCGCGGCCTTCAGTGAGGACCGGAATAATGTTCAGGGGGCGCGGTTCTTCCTTGCTGAAGAGAACGTCCAGGGAAGCCTGATCAGCGAACACGGCCTGAGTCATGCGGTCGTGGATTTTGGCTTCGATAACCTTGCGGGCGTCGGCGGAAGCGGCACCGTCAAACTTTACGTAGTAGGCGATGGCGCGTTCGATACGCTTGATGGCGGGCAGGCCGCAGATGTGAGCGATATCGGTAGCCTTGGAGCTCCAAGGGCTGATGGTACCGGGGCGCGGGCAAACCACGAACATTTCACCTTCCAGAGCCTTGGCTTCACGCATGGGGCCGTAGTGGAGCACCTTTTCCAAGGTGGTCTTTTCGTCTGCAGTCAGATCTGCGGACAGATCCACCACATGGAGGAATTCAGCGTAAACGCTAACGACGTTCAGGTTTTCTTTCTTGAAGTCAGCCAGAAGTTTCTGGAGACGGAAGTCCGACAGAGCCGGAGTACCACGAAGAATGAGCATTTTTACCTCTTGCCGGGGTTAGCCGGCACCTTGTGTTTTTGATTTTTACGGGGTAAAATTTAGCTTTTCTCCCCTACCCTTTAAAGTTGCAAATTGCTTAAATTCGATTAAAAACAACAAAAAACGGTCCGAAACTCGGACCGTTTTCGTAACTCGTTGTAAGTCAAAGAGATAGCATTCAGTTCGCCGCAACCAAAGTCGCAGGCGATTACTTACGCTTCTTGCCCTTCTTACCCTTAGCAGCCTTCTTGGGAGCAGGTGCCGGAGCTTCTTCAGCCACTTCTTCTTCGCCTTCTTCATCTTCGTCCAGTTCTTCTTCAGCAGCTGCTGCAGAAGGATTGCCCTGGAGAGCGGAGATGTTCAGGCCGGAATAGCCGGCGAGAGTCTTCAGGTTAGTCTTCTTGTCTTCGGAAATGCTCTTGAAGGAAGCTTCAATGAAGTAGCTGGGAGCGATTTCGAAGCGGTGAACCAGGGTCTTGAAATTGTCGGAGCCCTTTACGGAAGGAGCTACGGCACGTTCGATGGCCTTAATATCACTGGAGGTCTTTACACCCTTTTCGGCAACACCGCAAGCAACAGCCCAAACCTGCTTGGAAAGCATGATGTTGGTGCTTACGTATTCGAGAGTGCTAGAACCATACTTCTGGTAGGCGCCGCTGCTCTTGGCATAAGCGTCATTTGCCTGAGAGGCATAGCCATTCTTCTGAACAAGAATCATCACCAAGAGGAGAGCGGCTACGCAAGTAAAAACGATGGAAAAAACTTTAACGTTCATTATTCGATCTCCTATTCAAAGTGGAACGGGGCCGGTTCGCCCACCTTAAATGCTTCGGTCATGTTGATCTTCTTGAGTGCTTCGTAATCAACGGACTTCAGCTTCTTGCCGTCGAAATTAAAGGTCACCACGCAACCCTTACCGCAAGCAACTTCCTTGACGTTTGCTTCGTCCTTTACTAGGAAGGATTCAGCAAGACCACGTTCACCATATTCAGCCAGAGCCTTGTTGATGATGGTTTCGGAGTTGTACATGTTCAAGAGAGCGTTCTTGTAGATGTAATTCAACTGAGTAAGACGAGCATCCTTGTTTTCTTCCACAGCCTTCACATTTGCCTGGAAAGAAGCGAGGGACTTGTCGCTATTCAGGGTAGCATAGACCAGATTCCAAGCCATGTTGTACTGGTCCACGGACTTCCACAATTCGAAACGAACTTCGTCAACGGAAGTCTTGTACGCAGTCATCTGGGTGTCGTAGGAGGACTTGGCCTGTTCTTCGTAAGAGCTCTTCATGCACATCATCAAGATGAACAGACCGACAATCAGGACGATATCGGCAATGAGCAGGATCTTAAACTTCTTCATGTTAGCGGGAGCCTTTGCTGCAGTTTCTGCTGCATCGGATTCCGTAGCCACGGTTTCAAGTTCTTCGTTATTCATAGGTTTCCTTTTTAAAAGATTTCTGCATAGAATATAATTCCTTACAACAAAACTGCAAGTTAACTTTTATAAAAATAGGGGTTATTGCTATATTTTTGCCCATGAACGAAACCACTGAACAGAAAAAACTCCCCTCCCAGATCATCTTCGAGAACCTGAAGGAACTTCTGCGCGCAAAAAACACCGCCCACGAATCCATGTTCAAGTTCCACTGGAAGAAAATGTGGCCATTCTCCATGTTTTGGCCGCAGGTGGATTTCGAGCGTATCGTCCGCCTCATGAGCGAACTTCGCAAAACAGTCATTAACCAGAAGAACCTGGTGGCACAAGCCAAGGGCAAGTCCAAGGATTTCGAGAAGACTTTCCTGAACGCCGTCCCCGCCTACCTCGACGCCCTGGACGTTTCCTGCAAGTTCCTGGGAGAAGCCGCCCAGTGGAAACAGGACATGCTGTACAAACGCATCCATAAAGATGTAAAATTCAAGCGAGACGTTTCTGAATGGAGCCGCATCCTGAAGGACTACGAAACCGCCCAGGGAGATTTAACCCGCGCAGGCGCTTTTGTCCAAATGGGCTGGCAGGAATTTGTCAATGCAGGAGGCTTCGTAGCAGAGCCAAGCGCCACTTAACGCGCTGCACTAGACCACGAGATTTGCCGCCCACCAGCTGGGTGGCATTTTTTTCATGAATTCGATACTGGATCAGGCATTCCTTTACAGCCACCACAGAAAAGTGACGTTCACCCATCAGCCCCAACCACTGGTCATGCATGGGCAAACCCTTCGGGAACGGCAAGGCCTTTTCCAGCAGTTCCCGACGAAACGCCATGCAGCAACCTGTATAAGTATTCTTGAGCCAGTTGGCGAACACACCGGACTTGTAGGGACGTTCCTTCCACATGGTCCCTAAGGTGGCAATAGGCTTGCCTTCCCCATCCATGAAATTTGCATCATGAACGGCCAGGACGGAATTTTCCAGAGCAGACAACATCTGAGGAACTTTACCCGGAATCCAGAAATCGTCCTGATCCGACAGGAAAATCACATCGCCCTTGGCTTCCCGAAGGGCACGTTCAAAATTGTACGTAGGTCCCAGGTGCTCCGACTGCGGGAGAATTCGTACACGGCCATCCCCCACGGCTGCAATCACATCCAGAGTCCCATCCGTAGAGCCGTCATCTGCCACCACAACTTCAGCATTCTCGGGCAGCTGGGAAAGGATACTCTCCAGCTGTTGCCTGATATAGGCGGATCCATTATATGTCGCAATGCAGACGGAAATCATGAGCTAGTGTTTTAACAGGAATGACGGAATAAAAAGTTTTGGCAAGCGTTTCAAGAACGGTCCAGTAAAGCTAGCCAATTGGGGAAGACGTTTCAGCGCTTCCCATTTCTGTTCATAAGCCAGGGCGGAGAACCAGCGAGCCTTCCAGACTTTTACCGCCCGTGAATAAAGCTCGTGTTCCTTGTACAGTTCTATTATTTTCAGAAATTCCCCGTACATGCGGTTATGATTGGCATGCATATTATTCCCGTGATCCCGGTAGTAACAGCATTCAATATCCGGAGAAACCGGCTGCGGTCCAAATTCATACAGGACCCGCAGGTACAGCGGATAATCCTCAAAGAAGAACCGGGAGTCGTAACCGCCAAGGCCACGAACGTTTTCCGTACGGAACATTTCCGCACAACCGTGAAGTCCCTTTTCCCCTAGGAAGAACGTCTCAAAATCAATTTCAGGAACAGCCTTCAGAAACTGAGGGTCCAAATCATCCCCCACAACGCCATCGGCAGTCATTGGCTTGACCTGTCCAAAGCAGGCTACTGCCTGAGGGCGACTTTCCAGAAACTGAGACTGCTTCGCCAGGCGATCCGGAGGCATGATGTCGTCAGAGGAGAACGTGCAGTAAAATTTTCCGCGAGCATAGGAGAGCAATTCATTGCATGTCGCTACAACACCTTTGTTGGGACGATGCACAAACCTAAAGCCCAGTTCTTCGGACAGACGCTTCAAGATTTCAGGGGAACGGTCGGAGCTACCGTCGTCCACCACAATCAGTTCAAATGAAACGCCCCTCTGTTCCATGACAGAACGGACTGCGGCTTCCACAAACTTTTCATGATTGTAGCTTGCCAGCAGCACCGATACCTGAGGGGTTGTTACGGATTCCACTTTACCCTCCGGACCATAAAGAACATAGCGATAAAGTACAGCAGATTTTCCATAGCATAGCCCACCATGGGGCCATTAAATTCAAAAGACTTCATCTGCATGCACACTACAGAGGAAACCGCCAAAAAGACTTCAGCCAGAATTTCTACCGTAAGGAATTTCTTGGTTTCCTGACGGGCAATCAGAACCAGAGCAAGAGCGAAACCGCCAGTCCTGAAGAAGTCCCCAACCAACTGATACAGCAGGTAATCGGCGGCACCCATATAGGCCCTGGAAAAAAGTACTTGCACTAGAATCCCGCGGCAGAAATAAAGAGCCACAACCATTACCAGGGAAATCCCCATGACACGCAAAAGCAAGGGATTGAAAAGTTTGAGGAATTCCTGACGAGTCTGTTTGGCTGATACCTTCGGTAAAATAATTACCGTCAAAATGGCAGACATCATCATGAACAAGAAGTCGGAAACTTTCCATACGCTCTGCCAAATACCGGTGGCATCATTTCCAAAATTGGAAGCCACGGAGGTTCGAATAACGGTCAGCACCACAGGGCTTAAGATCATGGGAACCAGCCCCATCAGAGCATAGGACAGCCAAGGCCCGCGAACATCCGCAGCAGTCGACCAGATTCTCTTCAGGCTAAAGCCAGCCTGGCTTGCCACACGGATTGCAAAGAAGGCGGCAACAATAGACTGGGTCGCAATAATGGAAAGAACGGAAAGTCGGCCGGAATAAAGGAAGAAGGCGACCCAGATAATTTGCCACATGGAAGTGACCATATTGATGAGAGCCCACTTCTTGTTCTCCCCCAGCCCATTCATTACGGCAGCTGTAATAGTAATGATGTTCGTGGACAGAATGCCGGGCAAGGCGAACAGGATAGCCGCCTGGACCAGCCGAGTGTTCATTCCCGGGAAAAGACTTTCCAGGGGAGCCATGAAGCAGAAGAGCACCGCGGCAATTGCCGTAAACAAGGTGGCAAAGGTAGTGAGCCTAAAACCACCATGCCAAATTCCCAACAGTTCCTTGTCATTATTCTTATTTTGTGCAGAAAGACTCGTCCAACCATTCTGGAGAGCAAGGCTAGAGGTCGCCTGTCCGATGGAAAGCAAGTTCATGAACTGTCCCACGCAGGCAAAAGCGGCAGGCGGCAGGAAGATCGCCAGCAATTTGTTGATGGCAAAAGCCCGCAAGGCATTGAACGCGGTTACAGCCCCGGAGCCCAGAAAACTCTTCATAAACATTAACAATCCACCTTAAAACTGTTGACGCCATCAATAACAGCCTGAATTTCTTCATCGCTCATAAAGGGATGAAGAGGCAAGCTCAATTCTTCACGGGCCAAACATTCTGCAACAGGATATTCCACCATTCCATAAGCGTCAGAGAAAGCCTTTTGCAGATGAGGCGGCGTAGGGTAATGGATGAGGGTTTCGACCCCCAGTTTCGCCAGATGTTCGCGAAGTTCGTCGCGGCAGCTGGAGCCATCGGGACGTTCGCAGTGTACTGCAAAAATATGCCACACACAATTGGCGTCGGCTGACGCAGGCAAGCGAATCAAGGGATTCTTAATTTCAGTCTGATACCGCTTGGCGATTTCGCCACGGCGGGTATTCTCCCCATCCAGGCTTGGAAGTTTTTCGGACAGAACTGCGGCCTGCATTTCGTCCAGGCGGGAATTTTCGCCCACATACTCGTGAACGTACTTTTTCTCGGATCCATAGTTCGCCAGCATGCGGACTACGGCAGCAAGTTTTTCATCGTTGGTCACCACGGCACCTGCATCACCAAGGGAACCCAAGTTCTTACCCGGATAAAAACTGAAGCCAGCAGCGTCGCCCAGATTTCCGGCACGGCACACCTTTTGAGATCCGTCAACGCAAGGCATATTCATGGCAGCACCATGGGCCTGGGCGGCATCTTCCAGCAAAAGCAAGTTTCGATCTTCCGCATAGGCACGGATTCGGTCCATGGGGCAAAGGCGGCCATATAGATGAACCGCAAGAATTGCCTTGACAGCAACACCGCTCAGTCTTGCATTGGTAAATGCATTTTCAACCGAAAGCAAGGACAGTACACACGTATCCTTATCCGGTTCTGCCGGGAACGGTACAAGTCCGGCTGCCTTTACAGCAAGCCAGGTTGCGATAAATGTATTGCTAGGAACAATGACTCCATCACCCGGTTCCAATCGGCCGAGTTCAATGTAGCCCTTCAAAATCAAGGAAAGAGCTTCCAGACCATTCCCTACCCCGACGCAGAATTTGGCACCGCAATATTCAGCAAAACTTGCCTCGAATTTGCGACATTCCTCGCCACGAATGAACCAGCCAGATTCCACCACACGGGAAGTTGCCTGCTGCAAGCGTCCATGATAGGAATCTACCACACGCTTTAAAGGATAATAGGGAACTTGAATCATATAGTGTAAAGTAGCAAATTCCATGAAACAGATACAATTTAAATCGCCGTGTTTTTCTACTTTAAGGACATGTACGAAATTTTGCCCTACACCAAGGAATTGGATAGTCGCCTAGACCGCTTTGTGAACCAGGATTCCGTGAACGGAACATTCCTGCAAAGCAGGCGTTTCTTGAACTATCATCCCGAGGGCCGTTTCGACGAAGCAGGTTTCGCCCTACAAAAAAGTGGGATCATCGCAGCCTATTTTCCCGGTGTAAAAATTGTTGGCAACGTAAATGAAAAGCCTGCATTCATTTCCCACGCGGGATCCACTTTTGGTGGACCCATTATGGGCAAGCCTTTTTACAATGGCGCAAAAATTCAGGAAGTCCTTTCCGAAGCCGACGCTTACTTGTCACAGAATTTTTCTGAAGTTCGTCTCAAAGTTACGCCAGCCCTTTTCTCCGAAGAAAGCCCTGACCTGCTTGAATATATTTTGGAACATCTCGGCTATCAGCGCCACACGGAACTGAGCTGCAGTACACCCATCAAGAAAGGCGAAGATCCCCTGGAACGTTGCGATGCAAAGCACCGTCATCAGTTTGCAGCCAGCGAGAATTACAAGCTCACTTACCGTGATCTGGAAAGCGAAGAAGATTTCGCCACGTTCTACAAGTTCCTTGAAATTTCCAAGGCCAAGCATCAAACCAAGCCGGTCCACTCCTTGGCAGAACTTTTGGATTTAAAGAAACGAATCAAGAAGAGCATTCGGTTCAAGAGCCTTTGGCTGGACAATCGCTACATCTGCGGCATGATGCAGTTCCTGTTCCCGAAAACAGGTGTGGTTCACGACCAGTATATTTCTGCGGACGAAAGTTTTGATTTGTTCCACCACACTACAGCAATGCATGTGTACGCCATGCGCGAAGCTGCCGAGGAAGGCTACACCAATTTTTCCTGGGGAATCTCCACCGAAGAACACGGCGACATCCTCAACGAAAACCTCTATCGATTCAAGGAAGCCTTTGGCGCAAAGCCCTGCGTCAACGTAACCTTCACCAAAAAATTCTAGTCCCACAATGAAGCAAGGGGTGGTCCCCCTTTTGCATCATTTAACTTCCTTCAAGAAGTCTTCGTATTCGTAGATGTAATCTTCGGCATCGTAATGTTCTGAAGCCAAGACCATGCACACGGCGCCGGAGGAGAAATTCTCGATTTCACGCCAGGTCATGGTGGGAATGTACAAGCCCTTGTAGGAACGGTTCAACTGGAACTTCTGACGGGTTTTGCCGTTATCCAGAACCACGTCAAAACTGCCGCTGGCAGCAAAAATCAGCTGGCGGAGTTTCCGATGGGCATGACCGCCGCGAGTGGATCCACCCGGAACGTCGTAGAGATAATAAACTCGCTTAATATCAAAGGGGACCAGCTGGCCACCCTCCACAACACTAAGGTTGCCACGTTCATCATGAACGATGGGGATGTCAATCAGTTGCGGTTCATTCCAATTCATGGTATACAATATAGTAGGAAGTAGGAAGTAGGAAGTAGGAAATGGGAAGTAGGAAGTACAGAAAAAAGCCAACAACCGTCTACTTCCTACTAAAAGGCACTCCTCGGGTGCAAGTCTTCCCTTCTCGGGTTGAAATTCCTGTCAAGATTTTCTATATATGGGTCACAACTTAGCGTATGTCGTGTTAAGCTCTACCAACATACGTGTTAACCAAAGAGCTTCCTTTAACGAGGTTAATATGTCCTCTTTCCGTGGACCTAAGGGCAAGGTTGCCCGTTCCCTGGACCTTGCTGTTTCTCAGAAGACTCAGAAGGCTCTCGACCGTCGTCATTTTGCACCTGGCCAGCATGGTCAGAACCGCAAGAAGTCCGCTTCTGTGTACAAGCAGCAGCTCGTCGAAAAGCAGCGTCTTCGCTTCACCTACAACATTTCCGAAGCTCAGCTTGCTAAGGCTTATGCCGAAGCAAACCGTCGCGCCGGTTCTGCTGGTGATAACCTGATGATCTTGCTCGAAACCCGTCTGGACGCAGCAGTGCTCCGCATGGGCTTCGCTCGCACCATCTTTGCTGCTCGTCAGTACGTTGCACACGGTCACTTCACCGTGAACGGCGTCCGCAGCTTCTCTCCGTCTCGTCAGCTCAAGGCTGGTGACGTGATTGCAGTTCGCGAACAGTCTAAGGAACACGTTCAGATCAAGGAAGCCCTGGCAGCAGGTGCAACCGTTCCTGAATATCTGACCGTTGATGCCGGCAAGATGCAGGGCTCTCTCGTGAAGCTTCCGCTCCGCGACCAGATCCCCGTTCAGCTGCAGGAACAGCTGGTTGTGGAATACTACTCTCGCTAACGCTAGAGTTGATCCAACGACAACTGGAACATTTGGAGACACCTCGCGCAAGCGGGGTGTTTCTTTTTTATTCCGCCCACCGTTCCGCCTATACAGAAAAAGCCCCCGGCATTCGCCGAGGGCCCTTTTGTTCGATTGAGGGAGTTTCTAGTAGCCACTACCACTGATTCTTGCCGTGAGATTCTTCGGTCACGGGGCGGGACTTAAGACCTGCATGGCGGTAGACTACAGCGTGACCGGTGACCACGTTGGGAGTCAAGGTGATGGAGGAGGAATCTACAGGGACCCCTGCGGATTCCGTGATTCCAGACAGAAGTTTGTGGGAGTAGTGCATTTGTTTTTCCTTTGTTGTTAAACTTTTAAATTTTTCAGTCGTTCAGACAGTTCCATGTTGGCGGAGTAATCCACCGGGCACTCGATGATGGAGGGTACATCTTGTTCGAAGGCTTCGCGTAACGTGGGAATAATGTCCTCAGTGCGTTCGATGCGGTAGCCCTTCAGGTGCATGGACTCGGCGTACTTCACGAAATCCGGGTTGGTGAAATCGATGGCGTAACTATCGCCGTAGCGTTCTTCCTGCTTCCACTTGATGAGGCCGTAGTTGCCATCAGTAAACACCAGCGTTACGAAAGGAATTTTTTCGCGGTAAGCCGTTTCCAGTTCCTGGCTGTTCATCATGAAGCCGCCATCGCCTGTAACCGCAAGCACCTTCTTTTCGGGATTCAGAAGCTTTGCCGCAATGGCCCCCGGCACCGCAATCCCCATGGTAGCGAAACCGTTGGAAATAATGCAAGTGTTGGGATGATAGCAGTGGTACTGACGAGCGATCCACATCTTGTGAGCGCCCACATCCGAAAGAAGGATGTCGTCCTCCCCCATGACGATTCGAATGTCGTGAAGAATCTTCTGGGGCTTGGGCGGGAAACTCTTATCCAAGTCATAGCGGGCGTGGTCTGCAGCCATCTTCTCACGAATGTACAAAGCCCATTCCGGATCGGAGGTCCTGCGGCACATGCAGCATAGGGACAACAGGGATGCGGAAATGTTTCCGATGACTTCTTCGATGGGCTGATAGAATTTATTGATGTGGTTAGGCGTTTCGTCAATATGGACAATGGGCTTGTCGCCGGTGGGATTCCACCTTGCGGGAGCGTACTCCACAACGTCGTAACCAATGGCGATCACCAAGTCGGACTGTTCCATGATGTAGTTCTGGTAATCCTTCTGGGGAATACCGATACACCACATGGAATAAGTGTTGTCGCAAGGAATCACGCCCTTGGCCATCATGGTGCTGACCACAGGAATCTTCGCAGTAGAGGCAAACTTGGTAAGGGCATCGGAAGCACCGTTACGAACCGCAGAATGGCCTGCAAGAATCACAGGACGCTTGGCTTCGGAAATCATGGCAGCCACCGACCTCAAAACATCATCGCTGGCATACACCATATTTTCGCGGTGATGCTTCAGAGGCGCCTGAGCCACCTCTCCCGCCACTTCCATGGCCGCAATGTTACAAGGCAAGTCAATATGACAAGCGCCCGGTTTTTCCATTTCGGCATACTTGAAAACAATACGGACAATTTCATTCACCGTGTCCGGACGGACCACCTGCTTGCTGCGCTTGGTAATCGGCGTAAACATGTTCACCAGATCCAGGTACTGATGGCTGGTCAAGTGCATGCGTTCGGTACCCACCTGGCCTGTTATGGCAATGAGGGGCGCACCGTCGGAATTGGCATCGGCCACGCCAGTCACCAAGTTTGTAGCGCCAGGACCCAGAGTAGAAAGACAAACGCCCGCCTTACCTGTCAAACGACCATAGACATCCGCCATAAAGGCCGCCCCCTGCTCATGACGGACCGTAATAAAACGGATGGAGGAATTCTTGATGGCCTCCATCAACTCCAAGGTTTCTTCGCCAGGGATTCCAAAGATATACTTGACACCTTCATTTTCAAGACAACGGATTAAAACTTCTGCGGTATTCATAGGATAGTAGTCAGTGATTAGTGGTTAGTGATTAGGAACGCGGGAGATGTACTCCTATTGCATTCCAAACCACCTCCATAGTTTTCTGTTGGGACATTCGCAAAATGCGTGCCATAGCGGATAAAAAACGTCAAATTTATTCGAATCGGCCGTCTTTTACAAGAAATGAAACAAAAATGTAAATCCTAGGACTTCTTAAACGAAGAAAACATATTTATCTAGCAACTTTTACAAACAATTTCTGTAACATATTCAAAAAATGTATCTACGAAATTGTTACACGAAAATTATCTAAAACTGCATTCTAGATTCTTTCCTTCGCAATGTTTTAAAATTCTTTAATTCACTGGGTTAGAATGGCAAACCTGTCCTGCAATTAAAACTTTGGCACGGCTTTTGCATTTGGTAGGGCGAAACCAACAAGGAGACCCCTATGAATATCGCACGCAAGTTCCTATCCACCATTGCAGCTAGCGCTGTAGTCCTGGGCGCCTTTGGCCTCATGGGTTGCAACGAAGAAAAGGCTGCAGAATCCGCAACCGTAAAGGTGGGCTTGCTTCACTCTCTGACCGGCCCTATGGCCATCAGCGAAAAGTCCGTCCGTGACGCCGAAGTTTTGGCCATCGAACAAATCAACAAGGCCGGCGGCGTTCTCGGAAAGCAGATTGTTTTTGTCGAAGAAGACGGCGCTTCCGAACCATCAACTTTTGCAACCAAGGCAGAAAAGTTGATCGACATCGAAAAGGTCGCTACCGTTTTCGGCTGCTGGACCTCTTCTTCTCGCAAGGCTGTAAAGCCCATTTTTGAAGAATACAAGTCCCTGCTTTGGTACCCGGTACAGTACGAAGGTATGGAAATGTCTCCGAATATTGTCTACACCGGTGCCGCTCCTAACCAGCAGATTGTTCCGGCTATTGAATACTTGATTTCCAAGGGATACAAGAAGTTGTTCCTGCTGGGTTCCGACTATGTGTTCCCCCGCACCGCCAACATGATCATCAACGCTCAGGCTAAGGCTGCAGGCATTTCCGTGGTCGGCGAAGAATACGCAGACATGGATCAGACCGACTTCGCAGCAATCATCGCAAAGATCGAAGCCGCAAAGCCTGATGTTATCGTGAACACCTTGAACGGTACCGGCAACGTTTCCTTCTTCAAGCAGATGTCCGAAAAGAACTACTCCAGCAAGGAATACATGACCATGTCCTTCTCCATTGCTGAAGAAGAAGTAGCAACCATCGGCCCCGCCATCTTGAAGGGTCATCTGGTTTCCTGGAACTACTACCAGACCACCTCCACTCCTGAAAACACTGCATTCGTTGCTGCTTACAAGGAAAAGTTCGGCGCAAACCGCGTAACCTCCGACCCGGCAGAAGCTGCTTATGACGCAGTTTATCTGTGGGCAGAAGCTGTGAAGGCAGCAAAGAGCTTTGAAGTGGATGCAGTTCTTGCAGCAATCAAGTCCGGTTCCATTTCTTACAAGGCTCCGGAAGGCGTTGTGGCTATCGACGGCAAGAGCCAGCACCTTGCAAAGCCTGTCCGCGTGGGTGAAGTTTCCGAAGATGGTCTCATCAAGGAAGTTTACGCCACCGCAGCTCCTGTTGCACCGGATCCTTACCTGACCACCTATGATTGGGCAGTGAAGGCAGGTCTCCAGCCGCTGAACTAAAATATACCCATCCTCATAAAGACCGCAGGCTTTTCGCTTGCATTCTATAAAGGGAAGCGGGTCTCTGGGCCCGCCACCTTTTATTTCCACACTTCATTCAACAACTTCAAAAACTAAACGCAACCGGACCGAGGACACCTTGGAACAGACCATCAACATCCTTTTTAACGGCTTGAGTCTCAGCTCCATTATTTTGCTGACTTCGCTTGGCCTAGCCATTACCTTTGGCGTCATGCGCGTAATCAATATGGCCCATGGTGAATTCGTCATGATCGGCGCTTACATGACTTTTGTGGTCCAGCAGCTTTTCGCCAAGTTCCTGCCAGAATCTATTGGCGGACTCTATTACTTCGTAGCCATCATCGCCGCATTTGGCGTCGCATTCGGGCTAGGAAGTCTTCTTGAAAAATTCGTGATTTCAAGACTGTACGGTCGTGAAATCGACAGCCTTTTAGCCACATGGGGCATCAGCTTGATTTTACAACAAGGCGCACGCTCCATTTTTGGATCCCAGGGTGTGAACGTTACGGCTCCTTCCTTTTTAAGTGGCGGCATCACTCTCGGAGAATGCACTTTCTCCTATAACAGAATTTTCATCATCTTGCTGGTAGCTCTTTGCATGGGTGCCGTTTGGCTTGTGATGTACAAGTCCAATTTTGGTCACCAGATGCGAGCCGTCATGCAAAATCGCCCCATGGCACAGTGCATGGGCATCAATTCCCGCAAGGTGGACAACTTGACTTTCGCAATGGGCTCTGGATTTGCAGGTATCGCAGGATGCTCCGTAGCACTTCTCGGCTCCATTGACTCTACTGTCGGACAAAGCTATATCGTCAACTCCTTCATGGCAGTTGTTCTCGGAGGCGTTGGAAATTTGATCGGAACAGTCATCGGCTCCGGCATCATCGGCATCAGTTCCATCTTTACCGAAAACTACACTTCCTCCACCATCGCCAAGGCCGTGGTATTGCTGATTGTGATTGTATTCCTGCAAAAGAGACCTCAGGGACTGTTCGTTATCAAGAGCAGAAATTTGGATTAAGGTTTAACGAATAAGGATTACTGGTACAAATATGAAAGCATTAAGACTTTTCGAAAGACACGGATCCAACATCACTTTTGGAATTATCGTTTTTATTCTCGCCATGATGCCCGTCCTTTTGATGATGGGCGTCGTAAGCGGCGGTTCCACCATTTTGTTCCTGGGCAAGTGCATTAGTTTCGCCATTGTGGCCATCGGTATCGACTTAATCTGGGGCTATACAGGAATCTTGAGTCTCGGACACGGATTGTATTTCGCCCTGGGTGGATATGCCATGGCCATGTACCTGAAAATGCAGGCAACTGGCGGCCATTTGACCGATTTCATGCACATCGGTGGCCTTACCGAGATGCCTCTGATTTGGGTTCCTTTTACACTTTCTCCGGGAAGCCTTTTGCTGGTGATTATTGCACCTGCCGTAGTTGCCTGGATTGTAGGGTACTTTATTTTCAAGAATCGCGTAAAGGGCGTGTACTTCTCCATTATTTCTCAGGCTCTTACTTGGGCAGCTTGCTCCCTGTTCATCGCCATGTCTCCCTATACCAACGGAAACGTAGGCATTACAGAGATCAAGTCCATCTTTGGAAGCATCAAAGGCAGCGCCAATCAGGGAAACATGTTCCTTCTATTTTATGTGTCCCTCATCGCCTTGATCGCTGTTTACGCACTTTCCAAATTCCTTGTAGAACGTAAGTTCGGTAAGGTTCTGATTGCCATTCGCGATGGCGAAAACAGGACTTACTTCTCTGGATATCCTGTAAGTCGCTACAAGACTTTCATCTACGTTCTCTCCGCTATTTTCGCAGGCATTGCAGGCGCAATCTTTGTCAACTTCAATGGATGTATCACTCCTTCCCAGATGACCATCACCTACTCCATCGGCATGGTGATCTGGGTGGCCATCGGTGGACGCGGAACCATTATCGGCGCAGTCATCGGAGCCTTCTTCATTAACATCTGCGAATACAATTTGAGTTCCGGAAGCACTGTAGAAATTTGGCAGTACATCATCGGCGTCCTTTTCTGCGTTACCATTCTGTTCTTCAAGGGCGGCATCGTAGGCTTAGTTCGCGACAAGGTTCCTTCTCTGTTCAAAAAGGTCTAAGGAGTTTTTATGCAAAACGAAATCGTATCAAAAGAAGAACTTCTTGCCAAGAACCCCGCACCTATCAAAATCGCACAGCTTTCAGAATCTGTATTGGATATCAACCATGTTTCTGTTTGCTTTGATGGGTTTTATGCTCTAACCGATGTAAACACAAAAGTCAAGAGAAATACAATTCATTTCTTCATTGGCCCCAATGGTGCAGGGAAAACAACATTACTTGACATTATCTGCGCCAAAACTAAACCCACCCAAGGCAATGTGGTTTACCATCCTATGTACAAGGAACCCGTAACCTTGACGGGAATGAAGGAATACAAGATCGTCTGGCTTGGAATCGGCAGAAAATTCCAGGTTCCCTCGGTGTTTGTAAACCTGACTGTGGAAGAAAACATGATTCTCTCCCTGAAAAAAGGCAAGAGAATTATGGACACCATTCTGCGCAAGCCCAAGAAGGAAGAGTTGGATAACATCGATGCCACTCTGCAGAAAGTGGGCCTTGCCGACAAACGTCAATGGCGCGCAGGAGCTTTGGCTCACGGCGAGAAGCAATGGCTCGAAATCGCAATGCAGCTGGTGCAAAAGCCGGAAGTCATTATGCTGGATGAACCCGCCGCCGGCATGGGCAAGCCAGAAACATTTAAAACCGGAGAAATCCTGAAGGAAATCAAGAAGGATTGTACCGTCATCGTTATTGAACACGATATGGATTTCGTGAAGCAGGTTGCCGACAAGGTGACAGTCCTTCATGAAGGAAAAATTCTGATGGAAGGCAGCGTAACGGAAGTTCTTGCCGATCCTACCGTGCAGAAAGTTTACCTGGGTCGTGGTGGAGAATAATTATGCTTTATTTGAAAAACATGGATTCCTATTATGGGGAAAGCCGAGTCATTGAAGGTTTGAGCCTGGACATCCCTAAAGGAAAAATCGTAAGCCTCATCGGTCGAAACGGCGTTGGAAAAAGCACCACACTAAAGAGCATTATGGGGCTAGTAAAGACGGGCCCCGAAACATCTCTTGTTTTTGACGGAAAGGAAATCGCAAAACTTCCCGCCTACGAACGTGTACGCTGCGGCATTGGCTACGTCCCGCAAGGTCGAGATATTTTCCCGCAGATGACTGTCCAGGAAAATCTGGAATTGGGCATACAGCCCATTCTTGGCCGTGGAGAAAAGGTGGGTAAGAACAAGATTCCCGAATATCTCTACGACCTGTTTCCTATCCTGCCCAAATTCGCCAAACGCCGCGGTGGCGACCTTTCCGGCGGTCAGCAACAGCAACTTGCCATCGCACGCGCCCTAGTGCAGGACCCAAAAATTTTGATTCTTGACGAACCTACCGAAGGTATCCAGCCATCCATCATTAACGACATTGGCCGCGCCATCCGTAAGATTAACGAATGGAAGGGCATTACCGTTTTGCTGGTGGAACAGTATCTGGATTTCGTTATGGAAAACAGCCACTACATCAACATCATGGAAAAGGGAAACATCATTTTCCACAGGGAAACATCCCTTTGTGACAAGGCTGAAGTCCAAAAATTGATGACGGATTAATTATGCATTTAACTCCTAGAGAAACCGAAAAGTTGATGCTGCACTATGCAGGCATTGTTGCAAGCGAAAGACTGCAACGCGGACTGAAACTGAATTATCCGGAAGCCATCGCCTACATTTCCAGCAAGTTATTGGAATTGGCTCGAGATGGCAAGACCGTTGCAGAATTGATGTCCGAGGGTCGAAAGATGCTGACTGCCGAACAGGTGATGGACGGCGTCGCAGAAATGATTCATGAAGTTCAGCTGGAAGCCACATTCCCTGACGGAACAAAGCTGGTTACCGTACACGATCCAATTCCTGCTACCGGGAAATTGATTCCTGGCGAAGTTCTCGTGGAGGAAGGTTTCATCGAACTGAATGCGGGCAAGAGAACACTTACTCTAGATGTTACCAATACGGCAGATCGCCCAGTTCAAGTAGGTTCCCATTTTCACTTCTTTGAAGTCAACAAAAAACTGGATTTCAATCGCATGGCAGCCTATGGCATGCGTCTTGATGTACCCGCGGGAACCGCAGTACGTTTTGAACCCGGCGAAACAAAGACCGTAAACCTGGTTGAAATCGGTGGTAGCCGCGAAGGTCATGGATTGAACGGTCTAGTAGAAGGCCCTATGGATGATGAATTCGTAAAAACGGCTGCATTTGGCAGAGCATCAACCTCTGGTTTTACGGGAGCTTAACATGTACAAGATTTCCAGAAAAGATTACGCTCAAATGTACGGTCCCACCGTAGGCGACCGCATCCGTCTTGCAGATACCTCCCTTATTGTAGAAGTAGAAAAGGATTATTGTGTTTACGGTGACGAAGCCAAATTCGGTGGCGGAAAATCATTGCGTGATGGCATGGGCCAGGCAGCGCCCTTTAAGGATGACGAATGCCTAGACACTGTCATTACAAGCGCGCTTGTCATTGACGCCACTGGAATTTTCAAGGCCGATATTGGCATTAAGGACGGAAAAATTGCTGGCATCGGAAAAGCCGGCAACCCCCACATGATGGATGGCGTTACCCCAGGCATGATCATCGGCAGTTCCACCGAAGCCATTGCTGGCGAAGGCCTGATCTTGACTGCCGGCGGTATCGACACTCACATTCACTTTATTTCTCCCACGCAAGTTCGTACAGCTCTTTATAGCGGCGTCACCACCATGATTGGTGGCGGCACAGGCCCTGCTGACGGAACCAACGCTACCACTTGTACGCCCGGCGCATTCAACATTCACAAGATGCTGGAAGCTGCAGAAGATTTGCCTGTCAACTTAGCCTTCCTCGGCAAGGGAAATGGGTCCTGTGCAGAAACCTTGAGAGAACAGGTGCGTGCAGGAGCTGCAGGCCTGAAGCTTCACGAAGACTGGGGTTCCACTCCCAAGGCTATTGACACTTGCCTAGGCGTCGCGGATGAATTCGACGTCCAGGTTTCCATCCACACGGATACATTAAACGAAGGCGGCTTCGTAGAAGATACCATCTCAGCCTTTAAGGGACGCACCATCCACACCTACCATACGGAAGGTGCTGGCGGTGGACACGCTCCCGACATCATTCGCGCAGCCGCCTTCGAAAATGTCTTGCCTTCTTCAACAAATCCGACAATGCCCTTCACCAGAAATACCATTGACGAACATTTGGACATGTTGATGGTATGCCACCATCTGGACAAGAACAATAAGGAAGACGTAGCTTTTGCCGATTCACGAATCCGTCCGGAAACCATCGCCGCCGAAGACATCCTTCACGACATGGGAATTTTCTCCATGATGAGTTCTGATTCTCAGGCCATGGGCCGCGTAGGTGAAGTGATCACCCGCACTTGGCAAACCGCAGACAAAATGAAAAAACAGCGCGGCACTCTCGAAACAGACTGCGAACGCAACGACAACAATCGCATCAAGCGTTACATTGCCAAGTATACCATCAACCCGGCCATTACCCACGGCATTTCAAAGTACGTTGGTTCCGTAGAGGTTGGCAAAATCGCAGACCTTGTCCTTTGGCGTCCCGACATGTTCGGAGCCAAGCCCGAAATGATCCTGAAAAACGGTTTTATTTGCGCATCCAAAATGGGCGATGCCAATGCCAGTATTCCCACCCCAGAGCCAGTTGTATATACCGATATGTTCGGTGCCCACGGCAAGGCTTTGGCAAAAACCTGCATCACCTTCGTTTCGGAATACGCTTTTGCAAATGGCATCAAGGAAGAACTGGGCCTCGAAAGAATGGTCCTCCCCGTAAGCAACTGTCGAAACATCAGCAAGAAGGACATGGTTCACAACGACCGCATCGCAAAGCTGGAAGTAGATCCTGAAACCTACACTGTAAAGGTGGATGGCGAAAGAATTACCTGCGAAGCCGCCACAGAACTTTCTCTTGCAAGAAGGTACTTCCTTTTCTAAAAAGCAATCTGCAAGGAGTCAAAAAATGATTGCCGATAAAATTCTCGGAAACATCCATCACGGAAACGAAGTTCCTTCCAAGACCGTGGTAGACATTCCATTCGAATGGTTTGAACTGGACAAGCATCGTATTTTTAAAGTTGCCGATGACGGAACCGAATTAGGAATTCAGATTGAGGAATCCCTTTCTGATGGCGATGTTCTCGCCGTCAGTCCCGATAAAATTTACGTTGTAAAGATCAACAAGGCAAAGCTGGTTCGCATTCCCGTCAAGACTATGGAAGATATGGGGCGCCTTGGATTTGAATTGGGTAACAGGCATCTTTCCCTGCAAATTACAGAAAAGGATGTCACCATTCCTTATGACGAGCCCACCTTCGAATACCTGGCCCGTTTGGGATTTTTCCCTCAGGTTGTAGAAGATGTTTTTTCTGACTACATCGTCTGCAAGGCACACGGCGCAAGTAACGGCCACCCCCATAGCCACGGTCATGATCATAATGAGCATGGTCATCACCACGAGCACCATCATTAGTACTAAATATGCTAGCCACTCTCCGGATGATTCAGGTTTGCGACAGCCTCTTTCCCATTGGAGCATTCACACTCTCCAATGGTCTTGAGACTTTAATTGCTAACAAGACCATCACAAACGGAGAAACCCTTCAAGAATACGTTTCTAGCTTTTTGAATGTACTTCCCTACAACGATCTAGGCGTTATGATGCTCAGTTATGATCATGCCGCCGATTTTGACTACATTCAAAATTTAGACAGTTTCTCTATGGCCTTAAAAGCACCGGAAGAAGTCCGCACAGGTTCCAAAAAACTCTGCAGCAGATTTTTAAAAATCTATGGCGAATTTGAAGGTGCAAAAAACAACTGCTTTCCATCTCTGGACTTTTATCGAGATGAAGTTTTAAAAAATGGCTCTTGCATCGGAAACCACGCCATTGCAATCGGACTCTTCGCAAACGACATCGGTTTAAACAAGGAAGAAGCCGCAAGCATTTACACCTACAGCTTGCTAAACGCCATTGTCACAAACGGCGTCAAGATGATTCCCCTAAGTCAAATGGTCGGCCAAAAGATTTTAAGCAATTCCCAAAAGAAAATCATCCAAGCCGTTCAGCGAGCCTGCACGCTGGACATGGATGACTTGGGCGTAGGCGGAACTGGCATAGATATTGCAGGAATGAAACACGAAGAACTTTATTCCCGACTTTATATGAGTTAATGAGCAAAATATGAGTTATGTAAAAATTGGCGTAGGCGGTCCCGTTGGATCTGGAAAAACCGCATTGATTGAAAGACTTACCCGCAAGATGAGTAAGGAATACAGCATCTGCGTAGTAACCAACGACATTTACACCAAGGAAGATGCCGAATTTTTAATCAAGAATTCAGCCCTGCCTCCCGAAAGAATCGTCGGTGTAGAAACTGGAGGATGCCCCCATACCGCCATTCGTGAAGACTGTTCCATGAACCTGGAAGCAGTAGACGAAATGGCCCGCAAGTTTCCAGATGTCCAGATTATTTTTATCGAAAGCGGCGGAGACAACCTGTCGGCCACCTTCAGCCCCGACCTGGCCGACGCAAGCATTTATGTTATCGACGTTGCCCAAGGCGAAAAGATTCCCCGTAAGGGTGGTCCCGGCGTTATGCGTTCCGACCTGCTAGTCATCAACAAAACGGACCTGGCTCCTCTTGTAGGCGCAAGCCTTGAGGTCATGGCCCGAGATTCCGAACGGATGCGAGAAGGCCGCAAGTACTTATTCACAAATCTCATGAGCATGGATGGTGTAGATGACGTCATCGCATGGATCAAGAAAGCTGTTCTTTTTGAAGGTATTTAGCCCGTCGAAACATTTACCATTTTTTAAAGGAGTCACTTATGGCATGTTTTGTTGTTCCTGCCGCAGAGGCGTTAATCACCACAGCCGTCACTTTGGTGGTTGAAAAAAAATTCCCCGATAAAGCCCCGTTGCAGGCTCCCCGCCGTTTATCAAAATTGCTGTGGGGCGGTTCCGCTCTGCTTGCTTTTGAGCACTTCTGGCACGGAGAAATTCAACCTTTCTACCCTTTCTTGACTGCAGCACAGGATCCCGAATCCTCGCAAGTCATGATTCATGAAATGTCCACTGTGGGCGTTGGGATGGCTTGCATGGTCACATTGGCGTGGGCGGCCTCCTTGATATTCCTAAAGGTTCGGAAACCATCAAGCAGCCACGCAACAGTCAACCATTCCAAGGGGGCTTAAAATGACTTTACTCATTACCGTTTTCGCAGCTATCATTGCAAGCCTTCTCTGGTTCAACCAGATAAAGACTCATGGCAAGGACACCATGAAGTATTCCACCCTCTGCTACATGTTCTGGGGCGCTTCCCTCATGTGGCTGGTAGACGCTATCGCTGAATACGCAGAACTTGGTGCAGAATACTTTACCCCTGCAGCAGCTGATATGCTGAACGACGCCTTCCTGGGTGTTTCTGTAGTGGCACTTGCACTCGTTATTTGGTTAGCACGTCTCCTCTGGTCCGCAAGAGACCTATGCAGAGCACACTCCGCATAAAGACTTGCCTGCGAAATGGCATGACCGAAATCGGGGACGCTTTCTACACGTCCCCTTACAAGGTTATGCACCCGTTCCACAACGGAAAACACTCAGACATTATGATGATGGCAGCCTCCGCCGGACTTCTCGGCGGAGACCATTTTTCGTTGCAGCTTGAATTCGGCGAGGGTAGCGACGCCACATTTCTTTCTCAGAGTTACGAGAAAGTTTTCAATACCGACGGAAAAATTGCCTCCAAGGATATCGTCATTAACGTCGGGGCCGACGCCCGCGTCAATTACATGCCCTATCCGGCAATCCCTTTTGCCGGCAGCAATTATCAAAGTACCGCCAGAGTCCAGATTCATCCTTCCGCAACATTTTATTACACCGACATTTTCACTTGTGGCCGTACAGGCATGGGCGAATTTTTCGCCATGGAAAAATTCCAAAGCAAGAGTCGCTTTTATGTAGGCGAACATTTAGCCTTTGCCGACCACACCCTGATTGACCCTAAAAAATTCGATTACACGAAAATCGGCTTTTGGGGCAATTACACCCATAACGGAATGTTTTTTGCGTACAGTCCCGAAAAAGAAATGCTTATCCAACTCAAAGAAAAAGTTCGAGATATGGGCAAAAGCTTTGACGGCGTCATTGGAACATCTTTTGCGGAAAAAGGTATAATCATCCGCGCGTTAGCCATGCGTGGCGAAACTATTTGGGAACTATTCAAAAATTTCAACTAGAGAGGGCCCTAACATTTCACTCCTTCCAACTTCATCTTTCGCATTTCCCAATCAGGCATTCTGCGTTCCAGAAGCCTGTAAAAAGCCTTGCCGTGATCATTGTGAACCAAATGACATAACTCATGAACGATCACATATTCAATGCATTCCTTCGGTGCTGCGATGAGTTTTGAATTGAGTGTTAGAATTCCCCCTTTGGAAAGCGAACCCCACCTAGTTTTCATAAAGCGCACTTGCATTTGCAGGGGCGTTTTTACTGCATATTTTACCTTGTAAAAATCAAGAATTTTTCCGAAGTTGAGTACAGCTTTTTCGCGCAACCACTCGTCTAGTAATTTTTTTACAGTATGCGGATTGTCCTGCCTTGCAGAAACAACGACGAATCCACCTGAGATTTTTACAGGTTTATTGCATTGCTCACACGCATCCAAAATTTCAATTTTCAAACGATATCGTCGGCCCAAATATAGATGGGTTTCGCCACTCAAATACTGCCGCGGAGAACTTTTTTGCGGAAACTTCGCAAACCAATCCTGTTTTTCAACGATCCATGCCGCTCGCTTTTTCACCTTAGCGGCAACAAGATCTTGTGACGAACCAACTGGAGCCTTCACCTCAACGGATTGATCAGGCAAGACAGAAATTTCCATGGTCTTTCGTTCACAAAACGCAATTCGATAGGAAATTTGTCGATCACCATAGGCTATGCGATATTCATTATTCATGAGAGCGTCGCCTTGCCACATTCATAATCCTGTCTTCAAACTCATCAATATTTTCACTAGACCAACCTAGATTTTCACGAACTCCAATTTCATCGTACAACAGGTTGTCAAGTTCGTCTCGAACGCGATTTTGGGCGTCCGTATCTTCCCAGAACTGAACCTTGTTATGGTCAATAAAAGCTTGGTCAATAAACAGGGCGGCTTTTACTGCGAAACTTTTGGCTTCGTCTATTGAACATTTATCTTTTTCTTTAAAGGCTGCCAGAGCTACGCCGTAATACGCCGCAGCATCATCGTTCCCTATCAATTCTTCGGGAAGATCATCGCGTTTTTTATTCCGTTCCTGTTCCTGCAATTCCGTTACAGACTTCAAATAAGCGTCATCGGAAATTTTATGTGCCAAGAACTGATCAATAACATCCTGAATCATCTTGGAGAATTTTTCGTAGAATGCAGGATCCTCTTCCATCTTTTCTGAAATGGACTTTTTTAAGGCGTGTGCAATTGCATCGGCGCGGGCAGCCGGAGTTCTGGCGTCGTAACCAGCCTCGCCGTCATGAAAACCTTGGCGGAAAGATTTGTCAAGAATGTTTGTGGGAGCTTGCGTTTGCGTTACGGAATTGGATTTAATATGAGTGTCCAGCAGTTTCTTGATTTTCGGTTCATATTCGCTATAGTCAACATCGTCGGCATAACGATGCTTCACAGACACTCGCAGGTTTGTAAACGCTCTGAATTCCTGACGGTAACGATCGACATCTTTTTTCGGAGTCTTTTCAAGGAATTTTTGAGAGGATATTGCGATGCTCAAGCACTTTCCAAAATCACGCAAGGCCTTGTAGAAATCATTGCGACGTTTTTCATCTGCCAAATGGCGTTCCATCTGTTCTGGGTCTTGCTTGTTCTTTACACCCTTGAAAATATCCCAAACAGCAGAATGCAACTGGGGCAATCTGTCTATTTGTGAGGAAATGTCGGTAAAAGCCCCTTCAAGATCTGCTGGGTCAAATCCTTCCAGGGAATCATACAAGGCTAGAGCAGAATCCAAGTCGTCTCGAACATTGGCGTAATCAACGATGTAACCGAATTCTTTTTCTTTGCCGTCTTCTTCAAAAAGGCGGTTTACACGAGCGATAGCCTGCAAAAGCGTGTGTTCTTTCAATGTTCTGCATAAATACAAAACAGTATTTCGTTCCACATCAAAGCCAGTCAGAAGCTTGTCGCATACAATTAAAATTTCAGGACCACTACCGGAATCAAAACGATCAATAATGGAATTGTTATAGTTCTCTTCGGACCCGTATCTTTCCATCATTTTTTTCCAGAACTTGGCCACACGATCGGTAGGTTCTTCATCAACCTCGCTGTAGCCTTCGCGTTCATCTGGACCCGAAATAATGACTTCCGACGATACAAGGCCTATTTCTTTAAGAAATTCATGATAAAGGACAGCAGTATCTTTACTCGGGGCTACCAACTGTGCTTTAAACGGAGTTTCCTGCCAGTTTGCTCGGAAATGCTCACTGATATCAAAGGCCCGCATATAAATGACTTGTTCGGCCTTGTTGAGCATATCTGCGCGGGCGTACTTTTTCTTAAGATCGGCCTTCTGCTTATCCGTCAAGCCGGCAGTATATCTTTCGAACCACAGGTCAATCGCTTCCTTGTCCTGCTTTAGTTCTGCATGGCGACCCTCATAAAGCAGCGGCACCACGGCACCATCTTCGTTTGCCTGGCGAATAGTGTACGATGGCCCAATAAGGCCGCCAAACTTTTTAAAGTTATTCTTCTCCTTTTTCATCAGCGGGGTTCCCGTAAAGCCGATGTAACTGGCGTTAGGGAGCATCTGCCTCATGCGAGCATTAAGGTTCTTGAATTGAGTGCGGTGAGCCTCGTCCACCAAAAGGAAAATGTTGTCAGAAGGCTCCGTATAATTGCGAACGTTTAGAGCCTTGTCAAACTTGTTGATGATGGTTGTGACGACAGCGGAGTGATCAGGGCCCAGCAAGTCTAAAAGATTCCTGCCAGAGGTTGCCTTTTCTACATCGAGCCCGCAATGTTTGAAGGTGTCACAAATCTGTTTGTCCAGATTGGTTCTGTCGGTTACAAGTATTATGCGAGGATTCTTGATATTTGTATTCGGATCGTATGTCGCTGTAAGTGCAATGCCCTTGGCAAGCATTACCATGGAAAGAGACTTGCCCGAACCTTGCGTATGCCAAACAAGGCCGCCCTTGCGTTTACCTTCTTTATCAAAATTTTGAATGCGTTCAAGTGCGGAACGGACTACAAAGAATTGCTGATAACGGGCAATCTTCTTTTTGCCTTCATCAAACAATGTGTAGCGATAGGCGATTTCCAACAGGCGGGATGGCTTGCAAAGACTGTAAATCAATTTATCCTGTTCGGTGACCTTGCGTTTTGTCTGCTTACAGGTTTTGCGGAATGGTTTAAATTTTGGCTCAGAAAAAAGTCTATCTTCATCCTCTTCCGAAAGGAACTTGTTTACCGTTCTTTCTATTTCGGAGTCCTTAATTTCCAGTTCGTGCCAATAACTCCAGAATTTTTCAGGAGTTCCCACTGTTGCGTATTTTGCATCATTCATGCTAACGGAAAGCAAAGCCTGGCAATATATAAACAGCCCTGGAATAAACTCCTTGCTTTGATTCCGTAGCATTTGTGAAATTCCCTGTCCAATACCTTCTTCGGGGGACTTATTTTCTATGACAGCAAAGGGAATTCCGTTTACAAAGAGAACGATATCTGGGGTTGCACATTTCGTTGACTTGGAACGCTCTACGGAATATTCCGCAACGGCATGGAAAACATTGTTTTCGGGTTCCTGCCAGTCAACATAGCGAATATTGTAACTACGCTTATCGCCTTCCACCGATTCTTCTTCGGACTGGGGTAGAGTCAGCATGTCGTAAACTTTCAGGTTCGTACGAACAAGACCGTCGAACTGCTGGTTCTTTAACTTGAGCATCGCGTTGCGCAGGTTCTCTTCGCTAAAGTCATGCTTGACTCCCTTATGGGTAAAGGAATTCAGCTTGCGCAGTTGGGACATTAGAATATCTTCAAGAAGAACATTCGTCAGCTTTCCCTTGCGTTGCAAATTGACTTCTGCAGGAGTCAAAATCTTATAGCCCAAATTCGCAAGCAAACGCATCGCAGGAATTTGCGATGTAGGAATCTCTTTGTAATCAAGTTCTGGAGTGTTCATAAAATCAATTCTGATTGAATTATTCAAAATCTATTAGATAACTTGAATTTCATAAGTGTCTATTTTCGATTTGATCGATTTAGAATGGATTGCATTAGTTTCATAGATTGAACTCGTTCCGAATCTTCAAAATCAATATAATCCTGTCCACAATACAGTTGATGATTCAATCTTAAACAGGTGTGATTGTCTCCTGGCCAAACTTCATGTACTGAAGAAAACGGAAGGTTAACAGAATATTTATTATCATACACTAATTTGAAAACATCATCTGAGTTTTCAATCCATTCGAAGAACCACTTTGAAGGACGTCCTCCCCTGGGATTTGGGTATATAACAACACTATTGTTGCCTACAATATGTTTTTTCAATTTGAGAAACATTGATCGACTTCTATTGTCTATCATTCTTTTTTCCACATCCTCGTATGTCATAAATCGATTACCAAATTCAGTACGATAAGGAAAGCAATATTGCAAACGATCTCTATTAAGACATACGCCCACTAAATTTACAGAAGGCTCTACATTAACAGCCGCAATAAGATTACTATTCACAACAATCGGAACAACTTGAACTTCGATATTCGGAGAAATCAAATCACGAACTTGTGTATGAATTTTTTTCCTTATAAATTCAATATCAATATTTGGAATAAATCCCGATGCCACTTTGCGACCATCTTTCGATGTTTCAGCTACACCAATTAATAGAATTCCTCCGAAAGTATTGGCAAACGCTGCCAAGTCAATGGCTATATCTTCCAAATTATTTGAATTGAAAGATTGTTTATAATCCCAATGAATGCTTTCCGATGTTTCATCAAAATGGATGAAACTAAGAAAATCTACTTCATTTTTAAACGGTTTGTAAAGCATATTTAATCTTATCCATACAACCTATTTTACTCGCCATTCGCCGGTGAGAAGTTTTTGCATTAAGCCTTGCTTTTGTTTTTTGTATAAGGCAAGTTGCTGTTTGAGGAGAGATAGTTCTTTTTCATTTGCAAGCAAAAACTCTGCAATTCTTTTTTGTTCATTCAAGGAAGGAACGGGGACTGACATATTAAAGAAATCTTCTTTGGAAACATTCAAAAGACCATGATTTCTAGCGCCCTCTCGACAAATCAAAGACAGCTGTTTTTCCAGACAACCGGATTCGAATAGGTAGACAAAAAAATCTGAGTAGCATTTTTTTTCGTTTTTTATACCCATACATAGGTATAATGTGGATAACACTCCGGTTTCATACCTATCCAAGCGTTTTACAACACCAAATGGATAACCTGTGGAAGAACTTCTATTATACGCAAATTCGCCTTTCTTTAACAAAGGCGAATTTAAGTCGCCAAGTAAATTTGTTTAACTTGCCTAGAAATATACTCTAATGGGGTGAGAAATCCAAGTCGTTTTCTCGGCCGATTGTTC